>JABABO010000273.1 GCA_014238195.1 Kordiimonadaceae bacterium
ATCAATAAATAATGATCTCATTATTCATTGGTCTCGCTATATAAGCACCCTTCTGTGCTGTCTTGGTTATTGGGTGTCATGAAATAACCGATGGGGCATCGCGGCCTGTTATGCTTTTAAGGTCTGTGATCTCATCTGCAATCATTATAATGGCCTTCAAAGCGTCCTGCGTATCCATACCGTGACGGCTGGTAGCGGGTTCAAAGCTTTCCAGATACAAACGCAGTGTCGCACCTTCGGTACCTGTGCCAGACACCCGCAAGACGAATCGACTACCGCTTGCAAAACCGATTCGTATCCCTTGATTCTTTGCTACGGACCCATCAATAGGATCGCTGTACATAAATTGGTCTGCGCTTGTGATTGTTTCTGTTTGATATGTTGTACCGACTAAACTATCAAAACGCGCTTCTAATTTCGCCATAACATCCATGGCGGCAGATGTGTCAACGGCTTCATAGTCGTGACGTGAATAAAAGTTGCGGCCATAAGTCTGCCAGTGCTGTGTTAGGATATCGGCGACACTTTCGCGCCTTTCAGCCAGTATATTAAGCCACAATAAAACAGCCCAAAGGCCGTCTTTTTCGCGGATATGGTCTGACCCAGTCCCTGCGCTTTCTTCGCCGCAAAGTGATATCCGCCCATCATCTAACAAATTACCAAAAAATTTCCATCCCGTTGGGGTTTCAAAACATTCAATACTTAATGCCTCTGCTACACGGTCGACGGCCCGACTTGTTGGCATGGAACGCGCGACACCTGTTAAACCGTTTGCATACCCAGGCGCTAAGTGCGCATTGGCGGTTAGCAAGGCCAAGCTATCGGACGGGGCCACGTAAGCACCGCGTCCAAGCACAATATTGCGGTCACCGTCACCGTCCGATGCCGCACCAAAATCAGGGGCATTATTGCCCAGCATCAAATCAAACAAGCTTTTGGCATACACTGGGTTAGGGTCAGGATGCAGGCCACCAAAATCAGCAAGCGGTTCGCCGTTGATCACTGTGCCTTTCGGGGCACCGAGCATCCCTTCAAGGATTGCTGTTGCATACGGGCCGGTGATAGCATTCATGGCATCAAAACACATGGTAAAGCCGCCCTGAAAGAGCGCTTTAATTTTATCAAAATCGAATAAGTCTTGTGTCATCGCAGCGTAATCAGCAACGGGGTCGATAACCTCAACACACATATCGCCGATCATTGTATCACCCAGAACGCTAAGGTCTACATCACCTGCTTCTAACACATAATATTGGCAGATTGTTTTTGTTTGATTGAAAATGACATCTGTAACAGATTCTGCAGCGGGTCCGCCATTTGCGCTGTTGAATTTAATGCCAAAGTCACCCTTAGGCCCACCAGGATTATGGCTGGCTGATAAGATAATACCGCCAAGCGCACTGCGCTTGCGAATAACATTGGAAACAGCAGGTGTTGAAAACAAGCCATTTTGACCAACAATGACGTGCTTTACGCCATTTGCAGCCGCCATTTTTAAGATTAATTGGATGGCTGTTTTGTTGTAAAATCTGCCATCGCCGCCGACGACCAAAGTGGAACCCTTTATCCCTTTGACCGCATTAAAAATTGCCTGAACAAAATTTTCTAGATAGTGCGCTTCTTGAAACTGTATCACTTTTTTACGCAGACCAGATGTACCAGGCTTTTGCCCATCAAATGGGGTTGTTGTTACTTGGGTCATTGTTGTGTTTCCTTATCCAATTTTGGGTCTTTTACCTGATTGCTAGCGGCCCAGTGTTCCTGCATTTGTAAAAATATTTCATTTGTATGTGTATCTTGTGCAATTTCATCTATGTATAAATTATATTTGCGTCGCCAATTGGGTTGCTCGTTCACAGTGCCAGGCACATTGGGTTGGCCGCGCGCACCTGTTAGGTCTTCTAACTGAATTGCTACAGCAAGCGCGTCGGTTCGTGCCAGATAAGCATGCATTGCACTATTGATTTCAGGCGTGTAAGTTTTTGGTGGATGATCGGCATTGAGGCCATCGTGTAACAAGCCTTCGGTCTGCAACAAATGCAATATAGCGCGGCGGTCTTGGGCGCGGTTTTTACGCTCATTATTAATACGGGCTGGTTCAGAACCAATCTCAAGGTCCATGCGCCATTTTAGGTCTGCTTCTTCCCAAAAGCCAGCTATCGTAGGAAAGTCGTGATTACTAAGCGATGCAAGGCTTGTTCTGCGCACATCGCTGCTTGGTAAAAAGCCACCGTCCTGCGTGCGGTCAATGAAAAATATCGAGCATCCCATCATCTGCCAAGCGGCCAAACTATCGCGAAACCCTTCTGGCACTGTGCCTAAGTCTTCACCGATCACCATACATTTAGCACGGTGAGATTCTACGGCAATAATGCCTAGTAAGTCTTGCAGTGGATATGTTACATACGCACCAGTTTTATCGCCGCCAGCCGCGCACCAAAAACTACGATTAAGCCCCAAAACATGATCAATACGCACAGCACCAGCATGCGCCATAACGCCGCGTATAATGGCTGCAAAAAAATCAAAGCCAGTTTGTTCTTGAACCCGTGGATTAAGGGGTGCCAAATTCCACATTTGTCCCGTTGGATTAGCGGCATCCCCTGGCGCGCCTAAGCTAATCCCCTTAGCTGTTGCATGGTCATCAGCCATCCATACATCGCCGCCCCCTGGTACAATACCCACTGCCATATCCAAGTACAAACCAATACGCATACCTGCTTTCAAAGCACGTTCCTGAGCATGGCTTAATTGCTGGTCCGCAACCCATTGCAAGTAGCTATAAAATTTTACGCGCTGCCTATGTTTGATTAGGGCATTTTTGATAGCATGTGTGTCACGGTTTTTTAACCCAGTTTCAAACGCCAAAAACCCATCATAGTTTTTTTGATCGTCGGGCAGTTGCTCAAATAAAACATCAAACAAGGCGTGGTCTAATAAGGCTTGGCCTTTATGATCACAAAAGGCTTCAAAGGCTTTAACGCGTTCGTGGTTGTGTTTAAGCGAGCAAAACTGATCAAATGCTTTTTCAAAGAGATGAATTTTCAGCCCATAAATATTTTCATAATCGACCAATTCGCTGCCCTGGCACTGCTGTAAAGTTTTCTCATACCCTTGCAGGGCATTCACAAATGCTTGCCCTGAAAGGTCGGGAATTAAATCTGGGGCGATATGCATTATATTTAAAAATACACGGCTAGAAGGCGAATATGGGGCATAAAAATCCTTGCCAGCGGGCAGGGCATGCACTGGATTAATCCCGATAAAATCCACCCCTTTGGGGGCAAGCGTTTCAGCAAGCTTCGCTAAATCTTCAAAGTCACCAATTCCAAAATTGCGGGATGACTTTAGGCCGTAAAGTGCAGCTGTCACGCCCAGTGCCCCGCCTAAGTTATCCAAATAATCAACGCCGTAAATTGTATGAGGCACGATGATTAAATGCGCTTGTTCTGTCAGACCATTTGACAGTGTGACGACAAGCTGGTGATAGCCTGCCGGCACGGAGTGTTTTAGAATAAAACCACCATCATGACCGACATGATCTTGCCCCTTAACCGTTTGATCATTTTCTAACGTCACTTGCCATGACACGCTAGCAGCGGCAGTATGGCTAGGCAGATTAAGCACTACGCGATAGGGTTCGGATTCTTTCAAAACAAGCGACGGCGGTAGTAAGCGCGTTTTTCCTGTTGTATGACGTGCGTAACTTAATTGTACTGCCGAAGGGGTTTGGGTATCAAATCCTAACCCTGATAAAAGCGCTCGCTTACTTTCCATGCTGGTGATATTTTCATGGCCTGCAAGATCATGGTAGCTATGAACAATGCCCAAGTCCTCAGCCATTTGATTAACCATACCCGTTTCACTAACAAATTTTAAAACAGGATTTGGAGTACTTAGAATTAACACGCTTTCAGGGGCCATTTTCACTTGGTTTTGATTAAGAACCTCGGGCGACGTTTCTGCGGTTGTTAAAGCTAAGTCCCAGACTGAATAATTGAGGAGAGGTGGTAATGTAAAATCAACAAAATGATCGCCATTATTCATCACTATCAAAACAGATTCTGTTATATCATCCCTACCGACTATCCCCGCGGCAAGCAACAAACCAAACGATGACGTGTTTGAATTTTCCCAAGTATGGCTTTGCATCTCATTGCCTGAATTTGTCAGCCAAGTCACATCTTTAACACCCAATGGGGTCTGGTGGTTGCCGTGCGTAAATTGACTGCGCCTTAGAACGCCGTAGCGCCGCCGCAGCGCCGTTAATTGCCCAACAAATTTTATCAAAGCACGATCGGCTTTTGTCCAGTTAAACCATGTGATTTCATTATCTTGACAATAAGCATTATTATTACCGTTCTGACTGTGACTAAACTCGTCACCGCCCAACAACATGGGCGTGCCCTGCGACAGCATGAGTGTAGCAAGCATATTTTTTTTACGGCGCAAGCGCTTCTTGGTTATTTCTGTGCTTGAAGTTTGGCCTTCAACGCCGCAATTATCGCTAAGATTATGGCTATGACCATCACGGTTTTCTTCACCGTTGGCCCTATTGTGTTTCCTGTTATAGCTGACTGTATCCTGCAGGGTAAAACCATCGTGACTGGTAATAAAATTGACCGAAGAATGTGCTGAGCGCCCTTTGTGGTCAAAACAATCAGCCGAGCCTAAAAGCTGGGCGGCAAAATCAGGTAAAACGCCTTTGTCACTGCGCCAAAAACTGCGAACAGTGTCGCGGAATTGATCGTTCCATTCCATGAAGTTTGATGGAAATTCACCAAGGCGGTAGCCCCAAAAACCTATATCCCAAGGTTCGGCAATCAGTTTTACATTTGATAAAGTTGGGTCTTGCCCAATCGCACTCAAAAAACCACTGCGCGGATTAAAATCACCTTCACAACGTGCTAGTGTTGTTGCTAGGTCAAAGCGGAAACCATCAACGCCCATTTCACTGACCCAGTATCGCAAGCTATCAAGGGTTAATTGCAAAACAGCTGGGTGATCCATATTCAATTGGTTGCCGCAGCCTGTGTCATTAACATAGTGGCGCGGATTTTCGCTCTGTAGGCTGTAATAGCTTTTATTATCAATACCGCGAAAGCTAAGGGTTGGGCCTAGCTCCCAACTTTCCGCCGTGTGATTATAAACGACATCTAAAATCACTTCGATGCCAGCCGTGTGTAAGGCGGTGACCATCGTTTGGAAGGATTGTTTGCCCGATGGTCCCATATAGGCTTGTTCTGGGGCAAAATAAGAAATCGGGTTATAGCCCCAATAATTACTTAACCCCATATCCGTTAACCGTGGCTCGCTAAAAAAGGCTTGGACTGGCAGTAATTCTATTGACGTTACCCCTAATGCCTGAAAATGGGCAATCATCGAAGGATCAGACAGACCTTCAAATGTGCCGCGTAGCCTGTTTGATATATCTGGTTTTAGTTTGGTTGCCCCTTTGACATGCACTTCATAAATAATAGTATTTTCTGGCGCAACATCAGGGCGGTGCTTGGGCCTTAGCTCAGCACTGGGTTCACCAACCACCGATTTGGGCATATAGGGTGCACTATCACGGGTATTAAAGGATAAGTCCTTTTCAGGGCTGATAGGGTCATATCCATACAGGGCATCATGCTGGATAAAATTACCCTGTAGGTATTTTGCGTAAGGATCAATCAGTAATTTGTGGGGGTTAAAACGATGTCCATCATGAGGGGCATAAGGCCCATGGACGCGGTAACCATAAAGCTGGCCTTCGCTTAAACCTTCTATAAAGCCATGCCATATATTTGCACGACACTGGGGCAATGCTATGCGGGCTACTTCTTTGCTGTCATCACTTGAAAATAAACACACCTCAACCGCCGTTGCATGGGCCGAAAACAGCGCAAAATTTACACCGCTTTTTTGCACAGAAGGTCCAAGGGGCCTCGGGCTTCCTTTTTTTACACGAAAATGTTCATCAAGTGTTTGCATAAGTGTTGTGACTTTTGCCTAAGGTTAAACAGATTTGTAAAGCTTTAAATATTCAGCGGCGGGTGCGGCCCAACTGACATCTTGCTTCATGCCGTTGCGGATAATTTTGTTCCATATTCGCGGCGCGGCGTAAAGGTCAAATGTTTGATCAATCGCATGGGCAAGGGTCGTTTGATTGATCGGGAAAAACTGCACACCTGTTGCAACACCTGCCTGCATCGCAGCTGCATTAGTATCAATGATGGTGTCAGAAAGGCCGCCAACCCGCCCAACGATTGGCAAAGTGCCATAGCGCAGGGCGCAAAGTTGTGTCAGTCCACAGGGTTCAAACCGTGATGGGATGAAATTGGCATCACTACCAGCTTGCAGCATATGCGCCAATTGTTCGTCGTAACCGATGGTCACAGAAACTTCGGTGGGGTGCCTTTTGGCTGCCGCTAGAAAAGCGTCTTCAATCGTTTTATCACCAGACCCCAGCACAATCAATTGCCCACCTAGGTGGACGATATGATCCACAGCGCCTGCCAACAGGTCTAAGCCTTTTTGCGTTGTAAGGCGTGAAATAACACAAAACACAGGCGCTTTTGGTGCCGCGCGTAACCCTTGCTTTTGCTGTAATGCTTTTTTTGTCACGGCTTTATCAGAAAGCTTTTTCGATGAATATCCTTTAACACAAACAGGATCGGTTTCTGGGTTCCATATATCCGTGTCAATACCGTTGATAATACCTGACAGCGTATGCCCCCGACTGGCAAGCAGTCCACCAAACCCCATGCCGCCTTCGTCCGTTTGAATTTCGCTCGCATATGTGGGGCTGACTGTGGTGATCCAATCACTGAACATAATACCAGATTTCATATAACTCACCTGATCCCAGTATTCCACACCATCAGCTGCAAAATAACAGTCTGGCAGACCAAGACCGTTGAATATATCCTTTGGAAATAAACCTTGAAACGCAAGGTTATGGATTGTAAAAATCGTTTTGGGAGCTGTGCCAGTTTCTGCCTTTAAATACGCAGGTGTCAAACCTGCCTGCCAATCATGACAGTGTACGACGTCTGCTTGCCAATCGATTAATTTACCAAGGGCAATATCTGCGGCGAGGCGGGCAAAGATAGCGTAACGTAAGTGGTTATCAGCGCGGTCTTGGCTTTTTTCATCCAAATATGGATTCCCAGAAATATCAAACAATTCGGGGGCATCTAAGATGATCACGTCCAGCCCAGCTTTTGATACATAGGATAAAAGCTGCGCGGGCCCGCCAGCAATCGTGCCAAGCTTACAAATTCTTTTAGCGCCCGCAGTCGCTTTCATAACATCAGGAAACCCTGGTAAGAAAACCCGTGTTTCAGCACCCGCAGCCTTTAGAGCAAGTGGCAAGGCACCCGCCACATCAGCAAGGCCACCTGTTTTAATGAGCGGAAAGCATTCCGATGTTACCATTAATATGCGTTGAGCATTATTTTTCTTCACGTTACTGACCTTTTACTTTGGCATTGATTTATATGCCCTTTGAAACCGAAAACGAATGATAAAAGGCGCACGGGTGCGCCTCAGAATTAGGTTTTAAAACCCCTATTTTATCTGTAACGCTTGTTTCAAATAGTTCTATTCTTCCAGCGCATCTATCATCGCCTGTGTGATTAAACACACGCCCTTGTCAGACCGCAAAAAACGTTTGGCATCAAGATCTGCATCTTCACCGACAACCAAACCTTCTGGGATTTGCACACCCCGATCAATGACAACATTTTTTAGCCGACTGCTGCGTCCCACATTGACATATGGCATAACAACTGCGCGGTCTAAACTACTGTAGGAACGCACATGCACACCCGTAAACAAAAGCGATTCTTCAATCTGTGCCCCAGAAACAATACACCCCCCTGACACCATAGAATTGATCGCTGCACCGCGCCTGCCTTCATCATCATGGACGAATTTTGCGGGCGGGGTAATTTCGCTATAGGTCCAGATCGGCCAGTCTTTGTCGTATAAATTCAAGGGGGGTTCATAACTACACAGATCAAGATTGGCTTCATGGTAGGCATCAACGGTACCAACATCACGCCAATAGGCTTCTTCCTCGCCTTCTGACTTCACACAGGATTTCGAAAAACGGTGCGCTTGAGCTTTGCCGTTTTTCACGATATAGGGAACGATATCGGCACCGAAATCACGCTTGGAGTCGGGGTCATCAGCATCACGTTGTAATTGCTCAAATAAATAATCCGTGTTGAAAACATAAATACCCATCGATGCCAGCGATAAATTATCAGACCCTGGTACCGTTGGTGGATTGGAAGGCTTTTCAACAAAAGAGGTAATCACATCATTTTTATCAACACCCATCACACCAAATGCTTTTGCTTCTTGCTTGGTCACCTCAAGGCAACCAAGTGTCACATCTGCCCCGCTTTTGACGTGTTCTTCCAGCATCAGTTCATAGTCCATTTTATAGATATGATCGCCAGCCAAAATCACCATATATTCTGGCTTGTAACTGTCAATAATGTCAATGTTTTGATACACTGCGTCCGCCGTGCCTTCATACCACATATTTTCCGACACGCGCTGTGAAGCTGGTAAAATATCAAAGCTTTCATTGCGTTCTTCGCGGGAAAAATTCCATCCCCGTTGCAAGTGACGGATCAAGCTGTGGGCTTTATACTGCGTAGCAACACCAATACGGCGTATACCCGAATTCATTGCGTTCGATAATGCAAAATCAATGATGCGGCTTTTGCCACCAAAATAGACCGCAGGCTTGGCGCGGCGATCTGTTAAATCTTTTAGGCGACTACCACGTCCCCCTGCTAAAACATATGCCATGGCGCTACGTGCCAGTGGCTGAGACTGTGACCGTGTCATGAAAATCCCTCCCTCATACAATTTATATCATTTTCCCTCAGATGCATTTTGTGCAATCGGCATCATTTATGCAATAGCAATCCTGATAAAATCGATTATATTTCTCATTGAAATTTTGTGGGGCACTCATTTGCTTCTAACAGGAATAAAGTAGAACTCACTCTAAGCAACATAGTGCGTAATAGCGACAATAGTGTAGAAAGTAATTTGATGATGACATTCCAAGAAAAAGCAATGAAGCAACACATTGAATTGCCTGAAGAGTCCTTAAGCGCTGCGGTTTTACGTCATCTTGTTTATTCTGTTGGCAAGGACCAAGCCCACGCAGTTACCGAAGATTGGTGTGCTGCTTTGTCGCTTGCGGTGCGTGATCGTATGGTCAATGCATGGATGGATACGACCCGCAGCATCTACAAAAAGAAGCAAAAACGTGTCTATTATTTGTCGATGGAATTCATGATTGGCCGTTTGCTTGAGGATGCCATTACAAACATTGGTCTAGAGAAAGAAGCAAAAGCTTTCTTCCAATCGATTGATATGAGTTACCGCGATGTTTTGGACGCAGAGCCAGATGCGGCCCTTGGTAATGGTGGTCTTGGACGCTTGGCGGCGTGTTTTATGGATGGGATGTCGTCTGTTGGTGTTGCAGGCATGGGGTACGGTATTCGCTATGACCACGGTATTTTTCGTCAAGGTATAGAAGATGGCTGGCAAGTTGAAGAGCCCGAAGACTGGCTTTTGAATGGCAACCCTTGGGAATTTAACCGTCCTGAAGTTGTCTATAATGTGGATTTTGGCGGTACGGTTACTTTTGATAGCGATGACAAAGCAAATTGGAAACCTAATGAGCGTATTCATGCCGCTGCTTTTGATATGCCGATTGCGGGCTGGCGCGGTGAACATGTCAACACGCTGCGCTTATGGTCAGCACGTCCTGCGGAAGTGATGGACCTGTCGCGGTTTAATGAAGGGGACTTTATGGCAGCAGCGCACAAACAAATTGTCGCTGAAAGTATATCAAAAGTCCTTTACCCAGGCGATCACACGGCTGAAGGACGTGAACTGCGTTTAAAACAGGAAGTATTTTTCACGTCAGCATCCCTGCAAGATTTACTACACCGCTATTGCCGTGAGTATGATGATCTAGCAGACCTTGGCAAGCATGTCGCCATCCAGCTTAACGACACCCACCCAGCTATTGCCGTTGCTGAGCTGATTCGCTTATTAGTCGACGGCCATGATTTCACATTCAATGATGCTCTTAAAATTACCCGCGAAACATTGCACTATACCAACCATACTTTGTTACCAGAAGCGCTGGAAAAATGGCCGTTTGAGCTGTTTGAGCGCTGCTTGCCACGCCACTTACATATCATCAATCAAATTGATGGTGCTTTTTATCAAGAAGCCTTAGACGCTGGAATTGATCATAACCGCATTACCAGCATGCAGACGATTCACCCTTATGATAAGGACTGGGTTCGTATGGGTAATCTTGCCTTTATTGGGTCCCGCCGTGTGAACGGTGTCTCTGCCCTGCATACGAAATTGATGAAAGAAACGGTCTTTAAGGATATGCACGAAATGTATCCTGACAAAATCTTAAATCAAACAAATGGTATTGCGCCGCGTCGTTGGCTTTTGGAATGTAATCTAGGCTTGGCTGAGATTATAATAGCGGAAATTGGTACGGCCTGGATTAAGGACCTAGAGAAAATTTCGGCTTTATCGCCGAAGGCTAAGGACGCAAAATTTCGTCAAAAATTTATCGATGTCAAAAAGGCTAACAAGGTTCGTCTAGCCACTTATATAAAAGAAAAAATCGGTGTGGATGTTAATCCAAACGCCCTGTTTGACATTCAGATCAAACGCATTCACGAATATAAACGCCAACTTTTAAATATTCTGGAAACAATGGCGCTTTATAACGCTATCAAAGCTGACCCTAATGCGGGTTGGCAACCGCGGGTGAAAATTTTTGCTGGCAAAGCAGCCCCAAGTTATGACTTAGCGAAACTGATTATTAAGCTGATTAACGATGTCGCGGAGACAGTTAATAATGACAAAGAGATTGGCGACACCTTAAAAGTAGTTTTTCTGCCAAATTATAATGTGTCAGCCGCAGAAATATTAATCCCTGCCGCTGACCTTTCTGAGCAAATCTCAACCGCTGGATTTGAAGCATCAGGTACAGGAAATATGAAGTTTGCCCTGAACGGTGCCCTTACCGTTGGTACGCTAGACGGGGCGAACGTTGAAATGGTTGAACATGTGGGTGCTGAAAATTTCTTTATCTTTGGCCTGGAAGCGCATGAGATCGCCAAACTGCAAAATGAGGGCACACAGCCTTGGGCCACCGTTGCCAGCACCCCGCGCCTGCAAGAAGTGGTCACCCAGCTTACAAATGGTTATTATTCAAACGGCGACACGAAGCGCTACAATGCCATTGTTGATAATCTTATTGCCCATGATTATTTCCAAGTGACACCAGATTTTGAAGCCTACTGGAACATTCAACGTTTGATTGATGAAACATTCAAAAACCCAGAAAAATGGCACACAAAAGCCATATTAAACACCGCTTATATGGGGTGGTTTTCCTCTGATCGCACCATCCGTGGCTATGCAAAAGATATTTGGCAAGCGCTTTGAAGGACTAAGCAATGATTAATGACTTTGATAAAGACCGCATTATTACGGGTAAACATGATGACCCTTTTTCAGTACTAGGATGTCACAAAATTGGTCGCGCGACAGTGATTCGCACTTTTGCGCCAAACGCTGACCGCATAGAAATATTGACCCCTAAGGGTCGCAAAGCGGTAGCAAGCTTAAACCAAATTCACGGGGCAGGTCTGTTTGAAGGGAAAGTGCCTGCGGGGCGCATAAAAGCTGGCTACCGATTAAAGGCTCATTACGGCGATACCAACCATATATATGAGGACCCATATCGTTATGGCCCTGCACTGGGGGAGTTAGATATTCATCTGCTGGCAAGCGGTGATCATGATCACGCCTACCGCGCACTGGGGGCGCATCTTATCCATCATCAAGGGGCTTATGGGACTCGTTTTGCTGTGTGGGCGCCAAGCGCAAAATTTGTTAGTGTGTGCGGCGATTTTAATCATTGGAATACCCTTCAATATGCCATGCGGTCCCGTGGCAGCAGCGGTATATGGGAAATTTTTATTCCAGGCATTCAGGAAGGCGCACACTATAAATTTTCCTTATGGGACGCGCAGGGAAATCAATTGCCTTTAAAAGCCGACCCATTTGGCTTTGGAGGCCAAATGCGTCCAGATACGGCATCTGTTGTGCGGGATTTGACATGTTATAGCTGGCAAGACGAAGCGTGGATTGATAATCGATTTAACCGCCATACGCGCGAAGCCCCCATTTCAATATATGAAGTCCATCTTGGGTCATGGCAGCGCGGTGAGGATAATCGTTTTCTCACTTACCGCGAACTCGCGGATCGCTTGATCCCCTATGCACAGGAAATGGGTTTCACGCATCTTGAATTATTACCGATCACAGAACATCCATTTGATGGGTCTTGGGGTTATCAACCCATCGGACTTTATGCCCCGACACGCCGTTTTGGTACCCCTGATGATTTTAAATATTTTGTTGATCAATGCCACAGTGCGGGCCTTGGGGTTATCCTAGACTGGGTACCCGGACATTTCCCATCAGACGATCATGGGCTAGCTAATTTTGATGGCACACACCTTTACGAACATGCTGACCCTAAAAAAGGCTTTCATCCTGACTGGAACACGATGATTTTTAACTTTGGTCGCAAGGAAGTTGTCAATTATCTGGTGAGCAACGCACGCTTTTGGTTGGAAGAATATCACCTTGACGGTCTGCGTGTTGATGCGGTGGCGTCTATGCTGTATTTGGATTATAGCCGTAAGGATGGTGAATGGATACCCAATTCTTCTGGCGGTAATCAAAACTGGGAAGCCGTGAATATGCTTCGCCGCATGAACGAACAAGCTTACAGTGCTATGGGCGGTGTTTTCACTGTTGCGGAAGAATCGACAGCATGGCCTGGGGTTTCAACGCCTACGGACGCGGGGGGCCTTGGATTTGGCTTCAAATGGAACATGGGTTGGATGAATGATAGTCTTGAATATATGTCCGAAGACCCGATCAACCGGAAACATCATCATCATAAAATGACCTTCGGGATTGATTATGCTTTCTCAGAAAACTATGTGCTGCCACTGAGCCATGACGAAGTTGTGCATGGCAAAGGGTCTATCTTGAACCGTATGCCTGGGGACCGCTGGCAGAAATTTGCTAATTTGCGGGCTTATTATGCTTTTATGTGGACACATCCTGGCAAAAAGCTATTGTTTATGGGCAGCGAATTTGCTCAGGAAAAAGAATGGCAAGCGGATCATAGCCTTGACTGGCATTTGCTGGAAAACAATAACCATAGCAATATCAAAAATTTAGTAGGTGATTTAAATAGGCTTTACAGGGCATCACCGGCGCTTTATGAAAAAGACTGCATGGCAGACGGTTTTGAATGGATTGACGGCGGCGCAACAAACGATAATGTTTTAGTGTTTCTGCGCTGGGATCACGCTTTCAAGGCACCTGTGCTCGTTGTTTGTAATTTCTCCCCCGCTGTGCGAAACGGTTACCGTGTTGGGGTACCTTTTGCAGGTTTTTGGGAAGAAACTGTCAATACAGATTCTGAATATTATGGTGGTTCAGGTGTTGGTAATTTTGGCGGATTAAAGTCTGACGCGGCACACTCTCATGGTAAAGATCAGTCCTTGCAACTTTCTCTGCCACCACTTGCAACGCTGATTTTCAGTTTCAAAAGTTAGGCAGGATTACTTGTTTTCAGGAACGAATTTTAGAAACCATTTCATAAGCATCCCCCCGGTAGTATGACTTGGTCAGTTCCACAAGACGGTTATTAACGCTGTAACTACGACGTTCAATAAACAAGCAGGGTGTTTTTTTGTCGGTCTCTAATAGCTCTGCTTGCTCCGACGTAAAAAGGGAAGCCCGCAGGCGCTGCTGTCCATGATAGGGTTTGCTCCCTGTTTTTGCCAGTTCGCTGTATAAGCTTTCACCGATATTATCGATGTCCTCAATGCAATGGGCAGGCACTATGCTATCTTGGATGGCTTGGGGTGTTTCATTGGCGTAACGCACGCGGCGAATGCGGTACACACGGCTTTTGACAGGAATTTCAAGGTCTTTGGCTTCAGTGGCATCAATGATATCTTCCTTGATTGATATCCAAGTGCTGCGAGCATCGAAGCCATGTTCGCTCATATCTTCGCTAAAGCTTTTAAACTCAGCAAAGCCTTTTTGAAAACGATTAGCGACATATGTTCCCGCCCCTTGGCGGCGCTCTAAAAATTCAAATTCAACCAGTTCATCCAGAGCGCGGCGTACTGTCATACGGGAAATACCCAGCATATTTGTGAGATCGCGTTCAGCAGGAAGGGTTTCACCAGGTATTAGGGCACGGTCTTGTATCGCCATACGAATACCACGCTGTAACTGCTTATAAATCGGCAGTGTACTTTCGGGGTTAATGCAGCTTTGAAAATCAAACTTTGCAGACTGATGTGTCACGTTTGTATCCTTATTAAAAGACCCTAGCCTTCTGCACCTATAGCAAAATACTGGGCCTGTCTATTTTTGAAAGAAATTTATCGTCACTAGCCCAGAAAATATCCAAAAAAAAAACTACCTTAAAATAATGAAGGCCCAGCATGACAAATACTGGGCCTTCTGAAGGCTCAAAAAAATTGAACCTTCTGGGGGTTATGCGGGGAATTACCGATACCCGTCTAAATTTTTATTTGCAATTTTTTTGGTAAATTTTATCAGCTTTTATGATAAAGCCTGATATATTTTCCACCAATCTCACTTCACACTCTTATCTATACTTCAAATATAGCTTGCTGTCTACACTATAGCAGCGCTGTTATTTTAAATAGTGTAAAATACTTTACGCACACAAAGAGGTAAAATAAAATACACTAATACGTGATCAATGAAATCTATCTAAAATTCAGACGTTTTCATTTGAGAGTAATTTATCAACGGTGCAACAAAATAGCATATAGCCAAATGCAGTGAATTTTGTTTCCTCATTTGGCTATAAGTATTTGTGTCGGTTCGACTTATCAATAAATAATGAAATCATTATTCATTGGTCTCGCTATAAGTTACGAGAGGTTTTACTTTACTTCAAAGGCCTGCACTTTATGCTGCGCTTATCTATCTTAATGATTTGAGCATGAGTCTATAATGAAAATATCTGCCCCTGATCTGAAAAACCTTACATGTTTTAAGGCCTATGATGTGCGTGGTCAGTTGGGTACGCAGCTGACCAAAGAAGTCGCTTATAATATTGGTCGCGGTTACGGTGAATTGCTAAAGCCTGAAACGATTGTGGTTGGCGGCGATGTGCGATTAAGCAGTGAAAGCTTAAAAGCAGCCACCGCGGATGGCTTGCGGGATGCGGGAGTAAACATTATAGATATTGGGATGGTCGGCACTGAAGAAATATATTTCGCAACAAGCCATCTTGGTGTTTGTGGGGGCATTGAAGTGACGGCCTCTCATAATCCTATTGATTATAATGGTATGAAATTTGTGAGCGCTGGCAGTCGGCCAATTTCAGCCGACACAGGATTGTTGGATATCAAAGCGGCGGCTCAGTCACAAAATTGGACGCACCCAAAAAAGCCGCGTGGAACGTATACAAAAACATCTATACTTGATGCTTATGTTGATCACCTGATGGCTTATATTGAGCCAAAAAACATCAAGCCATTAAAGCTGGTCATGAATGCAGGCAACGGTGCTGCAGGCCATGTGGTTGATGCTCTTGAGCAGGCGCTTAGGGCCGCCAAAGTTCCCTTCGATTTGATTAAAATACATCACGAACCTGATCCAAGTTTTCCAAACGGCATCCCCAACCCATTGTTGCCCGATAATAGGGCCGATACCACGCAGGCTGTGAGGAAATATGATGCCGATATGGGGATTGCTTGGGATGGTGATTTTGATCGGTGTTTTCTATTTGATGAAACAGGTGCATTCATTGAGGGTTATTATATAGTTGGCCTTCTCGCAGAAGCATTTTTGCAAAAGAAATCACCGCATAATCAATCTGAGCGCATCGTATTTGACCCACGCGTTTATTGGAACAGCGAAGATATTATTACCACCTGCAAAGGTGTCCCAGTCATGACCAAATCGGGCCATGCCTTTATGAAACAAGCCATGCGAGATGTAAATGCTGTTTACGGCGGCGAAATGAGCGCGCATCATTATTTTAGGGACTTTTTCTACTGTGATAGTGGAATGATTCCGTGGTTGTTGGTTACGGAATTGTTGAGTGTTAAAAATCAGCCGCTCTCTCATTTAGTCAAAGATAGGATCGCTAAATACCCCAGCAGCGGCGAAGTGAATTATACAGTAGATGATGCGGCTGCAGTGTTTAAGCGCATCGAAGCCTTTGACTGGGGTGAAACACCAACCGTTAAACATATAGACGGTTTGGATTTTATATTCGATAAATGGCGGTTTAACTTACGATCATCAAACACAGAACCCGTGATCAGATTAAACGTTGAGACCCGCGCTGATACGGCGTTGCTAGTAGAAAAGTTCAAGCTGGTGGAAAGCTTGATCAGCTAGCGGATATTTTGAATAGTTTTTCCAAAGTGTCATAAATATAAGCCCGAGTCATAAATAGACTTCACGTAAAAATTCTCTCTTAACTCAAGCTATTTTGAAATCGGGGGCAGGATAACTGCTTCTCGCTTGCCAGCAGGCGTTACCACTTTTTTGAATTAATGTCCTTGAGCATCGAAATATCCAAATGCGCATCGGCAAGCAAAGACTTCAAACGGCGGTTCTCGTCCTCTAAC
>JABABO010000347.1 GCA_014238195.1 Kordiimonadaceae bacterium
CCATGACATGATGTTTGGCGGTGATCATGAGGATACCCTGCAAGGCTATGACGGCAATGACAGCCTCGATGGCGGCGCGGGCGCAGATTCGTTAGACGGTGGCAACGGCGACGACACCCTTTATGGTCGTGATGGTGACGATTCCTTATACGGTGGCAACGGCGACGACATCCTGGACGGCGGTAACGGTGCAGACACCATCCACGGCGGCGGCGATAACGATACTGTTAAAGGCAATGCTGGCGATGATTATTTAACTGGGGGCATTGGCGATGATGTTATGTATGGTGAGGAAGGCAATGATGATATTTACGGCGGGGACGGTGCAAACCGGCTGATTGGCGGCGCTGGCAATGATCGTTTTATTGGTGGCAGTGGTTCTGAAGTGATCAGCGGCGGCGATGATGATGATACACTCTACGGCAATGGTGGGAACGATTTCTTGGGCGGTGGTGAAGGCAGTGACATTTTTGTCTTTGGTGTGAATTCTGGCCAAGACACGATCACCGACTTTGATTATACTGAGGGCGATATCATTGACATATCAAGTGCTAACACGGGTTATCAAAATATGGCTGCTGTCGTAGCTAATTCGGTAAATAGCACCAATGGGTCCGATGTGATCATTAACCTTGGTGGTGGTAATAGCCTAACACTGTCGGGCTTGACGCTGGATGACCTGCATCAGATTCCACAGGATAATTTCATTTTTTAGGGCTGTTGATTTACCTATGGCGGCAGCTGGTAAAAGTCTATTTTTTGCTGGCCCGTTTGACCACTTGCCCAGCGTCAATGGAACGGATTGAATGATTGTCAATCACAGCGGCGCCGTTGACAAAAAGATATGCAACCCCAACAGATTTTCTGTTGGGGTTTTCAAAGGTTGCTTTCGGGCCGAAATTTATGGGATTAAAAATAAAAATATCTGCATAAGCACCAACAACCAAAATCCCGCGGTCTTTTAAACCAAATGTCTGGGCTGGTAGATTTGTGGACTTTCGAATAAATTCCGCCGTGGTCAACAGTTTTTGATGAACAACATAATCCCGATACTTTTTGGGAAAACTCGCATATTTTCGTGGGTGACCAGAACCGCCATCAGAGCTGCTCATAACCCAAGGCTGGCTCATAAAAGCTTGCACGTCCTTCGGGTTCATGTTGAACGACGCAATTGAGGCATCCCCAGCTAATACAATAGCGATTGCAGTATCAATTGGGCTTTGTCTCAGTTGCTTAGAGTAATCCTCCAATGTCAAACCGCGCCAAGCTTGTCCGCCACCTGTTAATAGGATTGAGGTAGCGCCCCCCCTACGGCGTAAATTCTCAGCCATCTCTTTTTTTATCTGTGGTAAATGATCAGGGTTTTTTAAGCGCTGTCGCATACGCTCATACCCACCTGCCATAGCCCAGCGTGGTACCAAAGCGTTGCTTACACGGGTTCCAGAAGCCAGCCACGGATATTGGTCTGCTGTAACCCTTAATCCGCGCGACTGGGCAGCTTCGATTTGACGAATGACCGCTGTGCTCTTCCCCCAAACATCTACACCAAGTGCTTTAATATGGGCAATGTGCGTGGGCACACCAGCGCGCTCGCCAATGTCTATGGCCTCCGCAATGGCACCCTCAAGGCCAACCGTATAATTGCTCTCGTCCCTGATGTGGCTTTCATAGACGCCCCCAAATGGGGCTATGGTCTTGGCAAGGGCTACTAATTCATGCGTATCCGCATAGCTACCTGGCGCATAAAATAAACCCGATGATAACCCAAGAGCACCGCTTGACATTGCCTTAGTTACAAGTGTTTGCATTTCAAACAGTTCATCAGGTGTTGGGGGACGATCATCCGCTCCCACAACTTGACGGCGGACGGAACCATGCCCAACAAATAACGCCATATTAGCAGCCATACCCCTTGCGATTAAATCATCTTCGGCAGCCCCAAAATCTGTAGGGCCTTTGCCGTCATTCCCTGAAAAAACTGTTGTGATGCCTTGAGTAATATAGCTTTCAAGGGCTAGTCGTCCTTGTTTTGGTCGCTCGTCATAGGCATGTGTATGAACGTCAATAAAACCAGGCGCTATGATAAGGCCCTTCGCATCAATTTTTTTTATGGATGCGGGCGCGGTTTCCGCTTTCCCCATGAATGCAATCCGGTCACCTTTGATGCCAATTGCGACCTGCTGACCAGCCCCACCAGTGCCATCATGTATAAGCCCACCTATAATCAAGATATCCAAAGGTTCCTCTGCAGACATGGAGAGAGAGAATATACAATAAAACAGTAGCAAAAATAGTAGCCTGTGCATTTCAGCTGTCCTTTTTTTTAATCAGTACCGCCTTTTTAATCAGCACCTGCCTTTTCAAGCAGTATCCGCATCATTTCGTCTGCAAAAATACGGGCGGCCTCAGCCAAAGCTTTGCGATCGGTTTCATCACCCACTTCATAGGTAATGGCTGGCACGCCAAAGGTTTTATAAACATAATTCTTTGACGTTGGTAGTTCGCTCCAAGGGCGTTCTGCGCGCTCAAATTCATAATTCTGAACACGGTCCTTTACCCCCCTCACCCACGCGCGTGTAAACCCTTTTGGGGACGTTTGTTCATCTTGTGCCTGAGTATACAAAACGTTGCGGCGTGTGGAATGAAAATCCAAAAACAAATGCAGTGTATCACTATCTGCAAAACGCCTCAATTCTGCCTGCATCAACTGGGTTTCCTTTTGCTTGAATGGCCCCCAATCACGGTTCAAGTCCTTGTCGCGTTTGTTGTGTCGCCAGTGTCCCGCTGCTACCCCATCTGGGTTTAAGATTGGCACAAACACCACACCAAACCCTTGGCGAAACCTGTTGGCGATTGGCGTATCAGCATAAACCGCCTCAACAAAGGCCATCAAAGCAAGCGCACCTGTGACCTCAGGTGGATGCTGGCGCCCTACAAACACCACATAATCACCGCCGCCGTTAGTTGCAGCACTTTCATATTTGTAGATGTCTCGTCCTTCAAGCGATGTACCAAGTCTTGTTTTAACAATCCCATTTTTCTGCGCCAATTCACTTGCCCAGTTTTCATGGGCCTTGGCCGTCAAGATTTCCTGACCAGCTATGAATATAGGTGTCTTAAGGGGTGGTAATCTTAGCTTTATCACCTGATCGCTTGGCTGGCTAACAGCCGTTTTATCCAGTTTTAGCCATGTTTTTCCGTCATGACTGATTTTTGGCCAATAACGATGCTTTGAATGCGTA
>JABABO010000350.1 GCA_014238195.1 Kordiimonadaceae bacterium
CTTTCGAAACCTCCTAAAAATGGGAGGACTACCGAATATTTGTTTTATAAGGCATCGTTTGTTGATTATTGGAAATGATTGTTGACTTTTCTTTTTGAATTAAACAGTGAAATGAATTGAGAGAATAGTAAGTTAAGATTGAGATGGCCCTAAAAAACTAAACGGCCAGTAAAGGCTGTGATCCAATTCATTTGGTTTATCACCATCATTAACGCTTTATTTAGCTTGTTCAGCGAAACTGCAAACATGAATGTTATATCCGTGAGGTGCAAAGCGATTGAAGGATTGCTAGCTAGGCGGATCATACTGTTACCGCAGGAATGTTTTTATGTTTTTCTTCATTGGCTTAGTTATTGTGATGGTTATGGTGTTTGGTGGTTTTGCCCTAGCAGGCGGTAAGTTCGGCATAATCATCAAAGCTGCCCCTTTTGAATTGATGATGATTTTCGGCGGCTCGCTGGGTGGGTTTGTCAGCGGTAACGGCACAAATATTATGAAAAGTGCAGGGGCAGGCATAGGCAAAGTTATGAAAGGCCCGCACTGGCAAAGCCAAGATTATCAAGACCTTTTGTGTCTCATGTTTTTAATCGTTAAAACCATTCGCAGTAAAGGGGTGGTGGCGATCGAGGCCCATATTGAAAACCCTGACGAATCCAAAATATTTCAGTTATTTCCCAAAATTGCCGGCGATCATCATGTTGTAGATTTCATATGTGATTATGTACGGATGCTGACAATGAATTTTGATGACCCTAACCAGATGGAAGATGCCCTGAACGCTGATTTGGACAAACACCACAAGGAAGAACATGACGCGCAGCACAGCTTGCAGGTCATGGCAGATGGTTTACCAGCGGTTGGTATTGTCGCGGCAGTGCTTGGTATTATTAAAACAATGGGGGCGATAGCTGAGCCTGTCGAAGTGCTTGGTGGTATGGTCGGCGGGGCTTTGGTTGGAACATTTCTAGGGATTTTCTTAGGGTACTTGATTGTCGGTCCCATCGCCCAGCGCCTTGATCAGATATTAGCGGAAGATGGTCACTTCATGAACCTAGTAAAAATAATCTTGGTGGCCCACTTGCAAGGTAATGCCCCACAAATCAGTGTGGAGCTGGGCCGCCGTGCCTGCCCCAGTATACATATGTGCACATTCTTAGAACTCGAAGAAACGCTGGCGGAATTGCCGCCAGATGTTTAAGCCTAAAAGCAATAAATAATTTATAAATGACAAAAACAGTGGTATCTGTAAGGATAGCAGTATGAACACTGTTGTTATGCTTATAAGGCTGGGTAAGATTATGTCTGATAAAATTCGTGTGGGTATTCTAGGGGCTAGTGGGTATACAGGGGCTGATCTAGTGCGATTATTATATGCACACCCTGAAACTGAAATTGTTTTGATGACTGCAGAACGCAAGGCAGGCCAGCCGATTGGTAATGTCTTCCCACATTTGGGGGGGCTAGGGCTGCCAGACTTGATCAGCATTGATGACATTGAATGGCCAGCGATTGAACTAGATGTCGTTTTTTGCGCGCTGCCCCACGCCACCAGCCAAGAAGTGATTAAAGGCATGATGCACGCCGCGGGCCATAATTTGCTGGATGAACTGATTGTTGAAAGTCGTGCTGATCTGGCGGGCCGTATTAAAGGGGACGTTAAGATTATTGATTTGTCTGCTGATTTTCGCCTTCGCAATACCACGACATATGCCGAATGGTATGGACGGGAACATCAAGCGATTGCCTTGCAAAAGAAAGCAGTTTACGGACTGCCGGAACTATATAGGCAGCAAATTAAAACAGCGCAATTAGTTGCGTGCCCTGGGTGTTATCCAACGGCTGCTTTATTGGCTTTGGTGCCGCTTTTACGAAATGGCGATATACTTGCAGATGATATTATCATTGATGCTAAATCTGGGGTTTCGGGGGCAGGGCGATCCTTAAAGGAAAGCAATCTGTTTGTTGAGGTTTCGGATGCTATGCACCCTTATGGATTGGGTTATCATCGGCATATGCCTGAAATCGAGCAAGAATTAACAGTCGCGAGCCGGCAGGATATTACAATAAGCTTTACGCCGCATCTTGTGCCAATGAACCGCGGAGAGCTAGAAACAATTTATGTAAAGCTACCAGAGGGTAAAAATTACCATGATGTCAAAGCGACGCTCAATGATTTTTATTCGGATGAGCCCTTTGTAAGAACTTTGGAAGATAAGGTTGCTCCTGCAACTCGTATGGTTCGTGGTTCTAATATGTGTGCGTTAAACGTTTTTCCAGACCGTCAAGCGGGAAGGGCAATTATTGTTGCTGTTATTGATAATTTAGTGAAAGGATCAAGTGGTCAAGCCATTCAAAATATGAATTTGATGATGGGACTTGGCGAAACCACAGGCCTTATGCAAGCGCCAATGTTTCCATAACTTCACGAGGGTACGATGCAAACTCATAAATCAGATAAGACCCTACATATGGCCATTACAGACCATGGTGGAACGCTTACTGCGTATCAGAAGGTCTGGCCGACAATAGATTCTGCGGCTTATGTTTTTCATGGTGCGCAGGTTATCGGTGACGTTGTTATCGGTGCGGGAACAAGCATTTGGCATAATGCTGTGATACGCGGCGATGTGTGTCATATACGCATTGGGTCAAACAGTAACGTTCAAGATGGTTCTGTTATCCATGTGTCTAGTAATAAATATCCAACTTTGATTGGTGATCATGTCTTGATCGCCCATATGGTTATGTTACATGGCTGCACATTGCACGACTATGCCTTTGTAGGCATGGGTGCCATTGTCTTGGATAATACGGTCATTGAAGAAAACGGCATGTTAGCAGCGGGTGGTATGCTCACGCCGGGCAAAACTATTGCTGCAAACGAGCTTTGGGGTGGTCGACCCGCAAAATTCATGCGGATGCTTCGGGATGATGAAATTGCCAAAAACCGATCAATGGCATTGCATTACCGCAAAATTGCCGAGCAACATGCCTATGATGGGCGAGGCGAGGTTAACCCATCACCGTATCCTGTGTTAACGTTACGAAAATAACAAAACGGAATTTTGACAAATTTAGGTAGGCAAAAAGGCTGGGAGACCCCAGCCTTAATTATTTCTTACAGTGTCTAATTCTAGTGCGATGCACTTATCATGCAATAAAGCATAGGAATCGACAGAAGGGTGTTCGTGCGGCTGAAAAGCATAGCCATACGGGCTGCTTTTGGTTTTGCCTCGGCTTCTGCTTCAACAATGCCCAAGGCTACTTTTTGATTTGGCCAGATTACAAACCAAACATTAAACCACATAATGATTGCCATCCACATACCTAGGCCGATTAAACGCGCACTTTCATCAAGCATGAGCGCATCCATTAAATATCCTTGAGTGTGTGCCGTCCAAATACCTGTTATCAGGGTTGCCATAGCAGCCCAACGGAACCAGAATAAAGCAGCGGGGGCAATATGTTTGCCAATCGCTGGTTTTAAATCATCTGGAATAGAAGGCATGGTTGGAATTTGCACGAAGTTAAAATACCAAAGCAGGCCGATCCACATCACACCCGACATGGCATGCAAGTAACGCGCATAAGCGCCCATAGTGTCTTGTTCCATCAAAAGATAGGCAACTAGCACTGTTAGGACAACGCCTGCTGCTACCGTGAATTTTAGATTTTCGAGTATCTTACCCATGAGTCTTAAGCTCCCCTAAAGTAATGCATATCATTACTTTGATTAATGATGTGCGCATTGTAATGCGGATAGCGTTCAGGCTCAAGCAAAACAAGTATTTAATCTGTTGGGACAGGGGAGTTTCTACCGAAAATAATGCGAGAAGGGCCTTGAATTGAGTATTTGGAACCGTCACATTGTCAGAATGGCCTTACAGACATCAAAGGATAATCAGATATACTGCCAGCAAATGGTGCAAGGGCAGGACCCCGTGCGTTATATGACGGTATTATTTGCCCCAGAAGATAAACGCCGTTCGCTTTTTGCGCTCTATGCCTTTCATCTTGAAATTGCCAAAATCCGTGAAACGGTTTCGGAACCAACTATTGGGGAAATCAGGTTACAGTGGTGGCAGGAATCCCTTGATGGGATAAAAGACGGCTTCAGCCGTGACCACCCAGTCTACAAGGAACTGGAACAGGTCGCTGATTTTTCAGTGTTATACCCACTGCTTTCAGAAGTTATCACCGCGCGGCGATCAGACCTTTATAGCGATGGCATTAACGATTTTCAGGCTTTAATCGATTACGTAAACAGTGCAGGGGGGGCCTTATCAGAAGCTGCATATATTGTCAGTATGGCAAAGGCTAGTAATCCTAATAATCGGCGCAGTGCCAGGTCATCAGGGGCTGCTTGGGCAATGATAGGGTTACTGCGGGCGGTATGTGATGAAACTCAGTCCATTCCATTTATGCAAACCATAACAGATAGCGACCCAACATTAAAACTATGCCAAGATATGTATAGTGCCGCCGAAAATTTCTATACTCAGGCAATGGGCGCACAGCCAAAAACATCACCGCTCTTATTAAATGCTGTGAGCTCGGTTTATTTGCGAAGGCTTTTAAAAGCCTTAAAAATTAAGCCCCAAGGCAGTGGAAAAGCAAATCAAAACACCGTAACAATTGCACCCATTAGTCAACTTTCCCTTATTTGGACAATGACTAAAGCGGCGCTTTTAAAACGATATTAAAAACAGAAATAGTCCGCCATAAGGCAGACTTTAGTGGATTTACCAGCTGATAGTTTAAGCGTTTATATCAACGCGGTTCCCTACATCAGGGCCTGTGGATGATGGCTCAGCTTCTTTGCGTTCAACTGTTGAATCAGCTGCTGCCTTACGTTCCACAGCAACAGATTCAGAAGCCCCAGATTGACCAGGTGAACCAGCAGAATGTACTTGCGCGTTTGAAACGCCTTGAATGTCCATAATATCACTCCAACACAGTGCACGGACCCCAGCGCGCTGTTTCATCTTAAGAATTATTAATGTATCATAGAAATACCCTTTTTCCTAAAATATTCATCACTTATAGTATTTTTTCATGCTAAAACTCATATACACGGCTAAAATAGCTCATTATTTGCTATTTTTTAAGTCTTTATTAACCATAAGTAGGGCAAATAACTGAAATAATGGCTAAATTTATTTTGATTCGTTCTGGTTTTCTTTGTGCACTTGGGCTTTTAACGGCCTGCACAAATGGGCCTGAAAAATATACCGAGCAGGATATGGGGCCTGTTTCTGCCCGTGCCCGAAATTACTTAGTGGATAAAGACCCAAATGCCTTAGTCCGGGTTGGGTTTGGGTTTGAGCAAACAGGACATCTTGAAAGCGCACTAGGATTATACCGCCAAGCTTTAGCCGCCGACCCAAATTCATTGGCTGCAAAATTAGCAATAGCAAGGATTGATATTCTTTGGGGACATTTTGATAAGGCAGAAGCCTCGCTTAAGGAAATTTTAGCGGGTGCGCCTAATCAGTCTGGTGCGCTTAGGTTAACGGCATTGATATATGAACAACGTGGCAGTTATCAAAAAGCCATACAGACTTTAAAACCACTTTTAAACGGCGTGCCAAAAAGCCAAGATTTAATAGCTGTTGGGCGCTATCATCAGATAATCGGCGATAAAACAGTAGCGCGGATGATGTTTGAGCAGGCCCAGCGTATTGATCAGGCAAATGGTGACGCGCAAACAATGATGGCGCTGTCCTTTGCGCTGGAAGGTGCTTTCGAAACATCCGTGGCCTTATTGCAAAATGCTTTAAGTTATCCTGCTTTTCAGGAAGCTGCCAAGAAAGCTCTGGCTGTTGTTTATGCTTTGTCGGGCCAAGCGGATGCAGCTTATACAATTGCTGCGACGTTAGAGAATGCCAGTGAAGCGGACCGCCTTAAAGATTTCTATCAAATCTTGCCTCAATTGACTATAGAAGAACAATCAATTGCTATAATGCTGAATAAAATCCCTTTGAGCGCCGTTAAACGCCTGCAAGAGGCAACATCTGTAGAATATCCTTGATGGACGCTCCCATTAGGGTTAATCAGGCGTGAGTGCGGTAACTTTTCCCACAAAATCTAAATAAATGAGATAATATAGATAAATGAGGCTAACCCTTGAGACCTGTTGAAAATATGCAAGATGTACGCCGTGAAATTGACCGCGTCGACCAAATAATTGTGCCACTGTTATTGGAGCGTTTACAATATATTAAAGCCGCAGGTCGCATCAAACATGACCGTGATACAGTGCATGATAGCCAGCGCATTGAAGATGTGATTGCAAAAGTTAAAGCCGAGGCGCTGAGGCTGAACGGTGACCAAGACTATATTGAAGACATCTATCGTCATTTGATCGACTGGAGCATCAATCACGAATTTACTGTCTGGGATTCTAAAGAATAATGTCTTTATCCCTAAAAATCATAAGACAGTGCAGTTTGGCAAAGCCTTAAGTCCTTAATAGGCTAGCCCATTCTATTCTGGTGTATAAAACTGTGGCACTTGATGATGAAGTTAGCTTTGACAATGAAACTTATTATTTTCTCAGGGCATCTGACTTCTTATAGAAGTTGATTTCTTCCTCGGTTAATCCATACAATTCATGGACAAGCGTGTTTAACTGGGATTGCTTATCAGTGATGGTATTGTCAAGCGATATGACTGTTTTTTGCAAACGTTCAAAGCGTTCCAGCCAGTCTTCCTTGTCGCGGCCCATAGGCTTGATTTTTTGTTTTGAAAGTTCCTTGAGAAAGCCTTTGAAGTTCAAGGCAGGCCAGTCCGCCATTTTCTGAGAAATTTTTTTCAGCCCTAAGTCGCTTTCTGCCAGTTTTATCAAGTGCCCTGTAATATCTGCGCGCTGCGTTGCAAGACTGTGAAGGTCTTTTGATAATACGATGAATGGCTCTTGATCAGCCTTGCTGATGTGTGGGGCGGGAAATAATTTTACCAGCCAATCGACAAGTTCAGCATAGCCGCCTCGCAAATTTGAGCCTCTGGCTTTCAAATACCAAAAAGCTAAATCAGAATTGAGCAGAGCTGTCAAATAATGTATATTATCACCAACGATCAGATGAATGGTACTGTCTGGGTAGTATCCAACAGTATCTATACTAAACTGACTGTCATGTGTTATTCTGGGCCAAACAATTTTTTCCTTATCAAAGGCACGATAGTATGAAGTAGAATCTTGTATCTCATACCATTGATAAGGGCCCGCTTTTCGTCCAATTTTATCGCCTTTTTGCTTAGGCTTAAGTCGTTCATAGAATTGCAACAAATGTTGCTTGATTGCTGGATACTGTTCAATATCTATGCCGCGCCTTGTAAAAATCAGCCATTCATCCTGCCAGCTTGCATACCATTTATGCATATTGCGACCGCGCAGGGCTGGCTTAATAATGTCGGCTGAC
This sequence comes from Kordiimonadaceae bacterium, assembly GCA_014238195.1. GTDB lineage: Bacteria > Pseudomonadota > Alphaproteobacteria > Sphingomonadales > Kordiimonadaceae > JABABO01. Next base: position 7,422 of record JABABO010000350.1, read on the forward strand.
TTTGGGTCTTGTTTTATCAAGGCTTCTTTTGTCGCGGTTGAAATATAGAAAGCATCATTGAAGCCAGTTGTAACACCGCGATAAATGTCTATATCCCACTTAGCCAGTGGCATACCCTTTTTTTCCATTTTATCTTTTATGGTATAGAAAACAGGGTTTTCAACTTGAAAACTGTCTTGTGATAGCCTTGCTTGGTCTAGTTCTTGGTATTCTTCCCCAAAGGGTGGCTCAGACATAATGAAACGGGATTTTTTCGCAGGCGTTTGTTTTTTGAACACCAGCATATTGGTGTATGTTGTCGCCCCTTCAAAAAGGTCTTCTTCACCCAGGTCAATCAAGCTGATGATTGTTGTTTTATCGGCGATTAAAGCCCGCATGGCTTCGCCATATTGGGCGCGCATCCATTTATTGGATGATATATACCCCAAATAACCATTTTCTTTCAGCAATGAAAAGCCAAGTTCATAAAAATAGACAAACAGGTCTGCGGTACCTGCATACGTGTCAAAGCGGCTTTCAAGGGCTGGCTTGATGTCTTTGATCAGTTCGTGCCTGACATAAGGTGGGTTTCCAAGGACGATGTCAAAACCGCCATTATTTAATATTTCAGGAAAAGCCTGTTGCCAATTAAAGGCTAGACTTCCAGCATATGCTTTGTCATTTACAACGGCATTACCCGCGCGAATATTATGGTCAAGCGCGACTAATTTTTCTTTGTTCTGGGCAATTTTTAACCATAATGATAGCCGTGTGATCTCAGCAGCTTCGGGTGATAAATCCACACCGTACAGATTATTCTTTAGAATATCTTTGTCCCAATGGGTGAAAAGTCGCGGTGCGTACAAGCGATCAAGTTCTTTATTAATCCGTTCACCTTCGGCTTCCAAATAATCAAAAGCCGCCACCAAAAAGGCCCCTGAACCACAGGAAGGATCAACAATCTTGATCGATTGAATTTTGGCGGTATAGGCTTCCCAAAAACCAATGTGCTTAGCACGGGTTTTATTTTTTTTGTCCCTAAGCCATTTGTCATTGGTGATTTCAGGCAGCTCATGTAAACCAAGTTCAACGCGAATGTCTTCTAAATATGTGCCTAAGGTTTTATCGACAATATAAGCCGTAATGCTATCGGGCGTATAATAAGCCCCTTCATCGTGTCGGCGCGTATCTTCATTATCTTCGCCGCGTAAACGGGCTTTTAGAACCTCAGTATCCGTAATACTTTGTTCAAAAACATGGCCTAAAATATTGACCCGCAAATCAGATAGAAAATCATAATCCGCTAGTGTCTTGTACCCCGCAAACACGTCATCCGTAAGCTTCAAGGCCAGAATTTCTGGATGTGAACGAAACAGACCCCCATTATATTCTGGGATCGATAATTCATCACTACCCGTATCCAGCGCCTTAAATAATCCTTTGAAGTTTTCCCAAATAGTTGCAGGACTATAGGGATTATTAGTGATGTAGGCTTTTTCGATTGTTTCTGCGGGTATCAAGTGCAAATCTTCAAGGAAGGCTGTAAACAAAATGCGGTCCAGAATAGTTTGTGCATACTGAACGGCAATATCAATGGTGATAGTATCATTGTTTTTCAAGATATTGTCTGCTGTTGCCAGCCGCACTTCCTTATAATCCTTGTAAAACCGATTTGTGATTTGCTTCAGTTCTTCATCACGCTCAGCATACAGGGCACTGCTTGTAGATTTGCCGTCTTTGGCAAGGATATTGTCCTTGGAAAGCAACAGCAAAAAAAGCTTTAAGTGGTTTTCATTATCTGGCAATGTCGAAAGATTAAAGTGAATAGCATATTTGCTAGATCGCTTGTTATAAAGCCGTACTTCACCGTAGTTACTAACAATTACCCACTGCACATCGTCATACTTGTGGGCATATGAAAAAGCCTGATCAACAGGGGTGCGTCTATCCTGCTTTCTGTTTTGTCGTAGGTCAAGATCAACACCTGGTCCCTTTAGCTCAATGACAACCTGTACATTTTTATCGCCATTTTCAGCATTGAAATGTCCCAAAACCCCATCAGGTCGGGTGCTGTCTACATCGGTGCGGTCTTCGCTTTTAATTGTCCAAAGCTCGGTGCCTGCGGTTTTCTTTTTGAAACCAAGTGCCTTTACAAAAACATCAGTGAAAAATTGTTCATGCAGGTCTTTTTCACTTGGTCTCTTTGCTTTTGACATTTCAAGAATGCGATTAATCTCAGATTGCCAAAGCTTCATAGCTTCGCGCTGATCTTCATTGACACGTACAGACTGAATCACCCGTTTTTGATATTTCTCAGATAGCAAAGTATGATCCTCGTTCCTAAAGCGTTGTGCATAGGCTGTCTGTTCACCGCATAAAACAAATAAACAAACAACAATACTCACTAAAGCAAGTATTGATAGAGCTTTCTGTGATGCTAATCCTCTTCTTTGTCCCACATGCACCGCCAATATTTTATCTTTGCACCTTAGACAGCATTATTTTACTTGGAAAGAAAAAAATACTGCTTTTGATGAATGCGTAACAGGAAGTTTTGCATTTCTTTAAAGAATGTAATTTCATAAAAAATAGGCCGATGCGGGTGCACCGGCCACTGCAATTTGCAGATTAAAAGTTGGCTATTTATTCGGTAAGTATTCCAATATGTTAGCGCCTCCTATGCTTGTTGAACCTTGGGTGTTAAAACAATCGAACGATGCATGATCTGTGCGGTGTTCGGTTGGGTTTTGATGCCTTGGTCGCGTGTCCAGTGATCAGCCTTTCCATACAGCCTGACATCAAGATGATTTATCTTCCGAAAATGGATTAGAAAGGGAAGATAATATCATAAAGCTGTGCGCCGTAGCGCGGTTGTTGGACATCGGTAATTTGGCCTTTGCCACCGTATGAAATGCGTGCTTCGGCAATCTGGGAATGCTGGATAATATTCGCACTTGAAATATCTTCGGGTCTGACTATACCCGCCACCAATAATTCGCGCTTTTCAAAGTTTACCCGCACTTCTTGGCGGCCTTGGATCACTAAGTTTCCGTTAGGTAATACATCGGTGACAATCGCGGCAACGGTCAGGTCTATGCTTTCGCTGCGGTCAACGGTTCCAGCCCCTGTGTAGGCATTGGTTGACGAAGCCCCGACAAGACTACCTGAATCAAAATTATCGCGCACTGTCGTATCTGCCCCTGATGGTTCTGTCTTGCTGGTGAGTAAGTTGGGGATCGCTTCCTCAAGCCCAAAGAAATTTGATAGACCAGCATTTTCAGCATTCGACCGGCTTTTAGCTGTTGTGTTACCGATGCTTGCTTGGTCAGCTATGGCAATCTGAACCGTTAGAATATCACCAATACGCGCCGCCCGTTGATCTTTGAAAAACGCTCGTGCACCTGTTCGCCACAGTGAATTAGGCTCATACCGTTTTGGTTCTTCTGTCGGCATTGGTAAACTAATGGACCGCTGAGCAACGGGAGCAGGGACATCTTTAATCGTTGTCATTTTGGGTGCCGCCCCCATGCGTGAAAGCTGATCTATACTCCCACACGCCGATATGGACAGTATACAAAGCGTCAAAGCCGAGTTTTTCAATATATTTTTTGCCATTTTCTCTCTCCTTTGGCTTAACGTGCAGCCAATATCAGTGCGTTGTTATCAATCACTTCAATACGGTTCCCATGAATGATTTTGCCCTCGATTGTTTTCTTAGATGAAAGGTTCATCAATCGTATGGTGTCGCCGATGCCACCGTCCTGCAAGGCACGGCCAAGCGCCGTAAGCTTCAGGCTGCCAATTCGAAAGTGCATCATCACACGGGTGCCGCTTGCAATCGCAATAGGCCGCATAATGTCGTTAACGTTAAGCGTTTTATGGCCGCGAATTGGACGGCGTACAGTTTTACCAAGCAGGGTATTTTCATCTTGAACGATGCGGCTGTTGACACGGTTTTTTGGCATTTTCTGCCAAGTAATATCACTAGGGCTTATGATATGACCTGGACGGATATCAGCAGCAAGCATAGGCACCATAACTGTTTCTTGCAGGCGACCGCTTATATTAACCCGTTTTTCTTCACTGCCCCCTTGCGGGATCAATAGGACAGTCGTAAAACGCTGGCTGTTTGCGTCATAGCGGAACTGATCAATCACAATATCCATCAGGGTTTTATCTAGTGGCAAATATATGCCTGAGAAGCGACCAAATATCCGCATGTTTGCGCTGTCTGGTGCACCTGCTAATAGGGCTTGTTCCATCAGTAGGTCATGCATTTCTTCTGTGGTGATCACATTGCCAGCGCGGCTAATTTTCACACTGCGAATATAATCAGGACGCTGCCAATCAAGATTATGTTTTAATGCAATCCGTTCCAGCGCTTGCCCACTGATCTTTATTGATTTACCAGGGGCTGGGGCATTCAGAATTATGGCTGTACCATCATCGCCGCCATCTTTGAAAATATCGCTCAGATAGATATAGTCATCGCTAATCTCGATATTCTGTTTTAGCTCTATAGCCTGTAAAGACGGGCCGCATAACAACAGACTTGCAGCTAGCAACCCCTTTAATCGGACGGTCAAGTATATATATTTAATCGCTTTCATGGGTGGCTCCTATTAGCGCATGTTATTAGCAGCACTCAGCATTTCATCGGCTGTCTGGATGACTTTTGAATTTAATTCGTATCCGCGCTGTGCCGAAATCATACTTGTGATTTCTGCAATGGCATTGACATTAGAATTTTCAAGAAACCCTTGATAGACAACACCAAATCCTGGCTGTCCTGGCGTTGAAAGGTTTGCAGCACCCGATGCTTGGCTTTCTAGGTACATATTATTGCCGACTGATTCTAAGCCGACCTCGTTTGGGAATGTTGCAATATCAAGCGTGCCAATATTTTGCTGAGCAACTTGACCGTCTAGCTTAGCTTCAATCACGCCTTGCTGGTTGATTGTTACATCAATCGCATCGGCTGGAATATTGACAGCTGGTTGAACAGGGTAACCAGAAGGGGTGACAAGTGCACCATTTTGATCAATTTGGAATGATCCTGCACGGGTATATCCATCGGTTCCATCGGGTAATTGCACGCGGAAAAAACCACGCCCGTTAATGGCCATGTCATAGGTATTGCCTGTATTTTGCAAACTGCCTTGATCGGTAATACGGTAAACACCAGCTGCTCGCACACCGACACCGACTTGAATACCTGAAGGAACCACAGTCCCAGCGTCAGAGGATGTAGCCCCCGCGCGTTCGATATTTTGATAAAGCAGGTCTTGGAATTCAGCACGTGATCGTTTGAAACCTGTGGTGTTCATATTAGCAATATTGTTTGCAATTACGTCTATGTTTAGCTGCTGTGCCAGCATGCCTGTGGACGCTGTACTAAGGGCTTTCATGATTTTATCCTTTCCTTCATTGCCAATTTCTTACTATTGGACTTTCGACAACCGACCTAGGCTGTCTTTACGCATTTCTTCATAACTACTGGAATTTCGGCTGGCTTTTTCATAGGCTCGGAGCACATCAATCATCTCAACCATTGCTTCAACTGGATTAACGTTCGAGCTTTCAACCGCACGCTGTTTGAGCGCAACATCAATAGCCGCTTCAACTTCTTGCGGGGCCTCATTCGTTTCATAAAGTGATCCCCCGCGCTTTTTCATTAAAGCTGGATTTGCAAAGGTGGAAACAGCCAGACGTGCGACTTCGCCGTTATTGGTGGAAATAACACCGTCTTCTGAAATATAAATTGAGTTAAGATCATCATCGTCATCAAATTGGATACGCTGTCCATTGTTATCTAAAACAGGTTCGCCTGATAAAAGTGTCAATGTATCGTCTTTGTTAATTGCCATTCTGCCATTGCGGGTAAAAAGCGTCTCTCCGCCACTTTGGACGGATAAAAAGCCTTTGCCATCAATGAATACATCCAGCGGATTGCCGGTGTTTTGCATTGTGCCTTGGTCCATATCGCGGACGACGCCAAAATCAATAACGTAAGATATTTTGCCACCTGATGTAGCGGTGGCTCCTGGGGCATCCATAAGATGTTGTTTGAAGTTAACGTTTTCTTTTTTGAACGCTGTTGTCGACATATTCGCTAAATTATGTGCAACAACATCCATGCGGCGCTTTAATGCGCCTTTATGTGCCAACCCGACAAGAAGTGCGGTATCCATTTTCTTTCTCCTGCATTCGCAGTTATGATTTAAAGCCTGCTTTTTTGCGCAGATCGTTTGATGGACAGCTATGCAGTGACTGTGCCAATCTTAAAACATAAATAAAATCAATAGTTTACATAATTATGGGACTTTATTTATTTCTTCCGAGGCAAATTATGCTGATGAAATTTTTCTATGAAGCGTAACAGTGGGAAAAAATGTCTATGTGGTCGTGGTGTAGGCACAAGTAAGCCCACCAGAGACGTTACAAAAGAGCAACGCAGCTTGTTATGCTGACTAAATCGATAAAATCGTCATGAAATAAAGAATAAATCAGTGAATTTTACGGCTTGTTAACCATGGTGGCATAAAAATATACCTGTAGAGATTTATCGAACTTATAGCCACAGGCTTACATACGTTAAAGACTAGCAGTTTAAAGCTTATGTGTAAGCCCAAGCGCTGTGATTAAGGGCGACTATTAAAGCTGATATAGGGCAGATATGGCAGATACAGATTTAGGTGAAGAAACGCTAGGCGAAGCAGAGCTTGTTGAAGGCCTAGAAAAAAAGAAAATCAGTGGTAAGAAAATCATCCTAGCCGTTGGGGGTGTGCTTTTATTAGTGCTTGTCGTTTTGGGGGTGATGTCATTATTTGGTGGTGGTGATGCAAACCAAGAGCCCTCAGAAGATATGGTTTTGGACCAAATTGCAGCAAATGCAGATTTGCCTCAAGACAATATTGAACAAGACATGCCACCCGAAAAGTTGAAGCTGATGTTTTACACGCTTCCTGATCAGCTCTTTAATTTGAATACAGCAGGGCAAGGCAACAGTTTTCTTCGCGCGCGTATTACCCTTGAGGTCGACCGCGAGAGCTATAAAGCCGATTTGGAAGCTAAAATGCCGCGTATTTTGGATGAGTTTCATAATTATATACGGGAATTGCGCCGCGAAGATGTTGAGGGTTCGGCTGGTTTTGCCCGCATAAAAGAAGAACTTTTGATGCGAATCAACCAAGCCGTTGCGCCAACCCGTGTGAAAGATGTGTTGTTTGAGGAATTTTTAATTCAAGGCTGAGATGATTAGGAAAAACTTTAATCAGAAGACAATGGATACACTATGGCAGATGATGAACCAGTAGACGAAGAAGCCGTTGCAGCGGAATGGGAAGCCATGGCCGGTGGCGGTGACGAGGAAGACGTTGACCAAGACGCCATGGCCGCTGAGTGGGAATCTATGGCGGGCGGCGATAAAGCCGAAGATGAAGATGATGATGCAACACCTGGCCGTGTTCTTGATCAGGATGAGATTGATAATCTTCTGGGTTTTGATGGGGATGCTGACCAGGGCGAGATGACAGGCGTTCATGCGCTGATCAATAGTGCGCTTGTGTCCTATGAACGTTTACCAATGATGGACATTATTTTTGACCGCTTGGTTCGGATGATGTCAACTTCGTTACGTAACTTCACCAGTGATAATATTGAAGTGTCGCTTGATAATATTACCTCGGTGCGTTTTGGGGATTATCTCAATAGTATTCCTTTGCCAGCGATGTTAGCGGTTTTCCGTGCGGAAGAATGGGATAATTATGGCCTTATGACCATTGACAGTAGTTTGATATACTCGATTGTTGATGTGCTACTTGGTGGTCGTAGGGGAACGGCTGCCATGCGGATCGAAGGGCGGCCATATACAACAATTGAACAGACGCTGGTTGAACGTATGATTAGTGTTATTATGAAAGATATGTGCGGGGCTTTTGAACCACTTAGCCCAGTCAATTTTACTTTTGACAGGCTAGAAACAAACCCAAGATTTGCCACCATTGCCCGCCCTCCTAATGCGGCTGTTCTGATAAAATTACGAGTAGATATGGAAGACCGTGGCGGCCGCTTTGAAATTTTATTCCCCTACGCAACTTTGGAGCCGATCCGCGAGTTGCTTTTACAGCGTTTCATGGGGGAAAAATTTGGCCGTGATACAATATGGGAAACCCATCTAGCAACCGAGTTATGGAGAGCCAAAGTCGACCTGAGTGCCATTATGGATGAAACCACAATGAGCCTAAAAGATGTGATGAATTTCGAACCTGGGCAAACCATCCTATTTAACAAAACACCCACCGAGGAAGTCGTTTTAAAATGCGGGGATGTTTCAATGTTAAGCGGTGCCATCGGGCGTGCAGGACAGCATGTTGCTGTGCAGGTCAAACGGACTGCCGAACGTTTGAACACGGATGATATGGAAGCGGGAGCCTAAAGCAATGACACCAATGATGTCCTTGGTTATTGATGGTGTTTTAGCCCTTCTTTTAGTGGCTGCTATTGCTGTTTGTGCGTTGGTTTACCGCAAACTGAGAATAATTAAAGAAGGTCAAGGGGAATTGCGCGGGCTGGTTACGCAGCTCAATAAGGCAGTGGGTCAAGCCGAAAAAAGTGTCAGTGACTTAAAACAGAACGCCAGTAATGCTGAGCTAAAATTATCAAGCGAAATCACGCGGGCAAAGACCATGAGCGATGAATTAAAGATGATTACAGAAGCTGGGAATAATTTAGCCGACAGAATTGAAAACCGTCTTGTCAGGTCTAAGGATACTGACGCCAATAAAGCAAAAATGGATGTCGGCAAAAAAGAACAACGTGAACTTTTATCTGCGCTGCGTGAAGCAAGGTGAGGGGTGCTCATGAACAAGAAAGTAATGGTATGATGGATTTTTTAGCAAAAATAAAAATATTCCCAATGTTGTTTTGCGTTGCACTGATTGCACTTGGCGCACGGACAAACGATGTGATTGTTGGTTTTGAAATGTTAACACCAGCCGCTGTTGCTGCCGCTGAGGACGCTGGGAATTCTGGGGACGCTAAAGATACTGCAAATGAAAATGCAGACAATTCTGAAACTAGAACGCCCAATGCTACAGAAACCAAAAAAAGTGATTCTGATGTATCACAACCAACCATGATTGGTGTGCCTAGTAATGAAGAAATGGAATTATTGTCGCAACTGCGTAAACGCCGTGAGGACTTAGACCGCCGCGAACAACAAATAGACCTGCAAAGTCAACTTCTTTCAAGTACTGAAAAGCGCATAAATGATAAAATCTTGCAACTTCAAACGTTGGAAGGGCGTATTAAAGAACATCTTAGGCTGTTTGAAGAACGCGAAGCTACCCAGCTTGCCTCAATTGTAAAAGTCTATGAAACGATGAAGGCGAAGGAAGCGGCGCCGCGATTTGAGGCACTGAAATTGCAAACACAGCTTGATTTGGTTTCTCGCATGAAACCAAGCAAGGTTGCTGCTTTGATGGCAAAAATGAGCACAAGAGGGGCATCGCGTTTAACGACGGAGCTTGCAACCCTTGCAGCACCACCAGCGTTTGAAGATGTTGATGGTGGTCGGAGATGAGTTTCTATTACACACAAACTATAACACATAAGAAAGCATAAATAAGAGGGGCATATAATGAGCAACGCTGCTGCGAAAAGTTTAAAAGATCGTACCGATCAATTGATCGCTGAACGGGGTAATTCCGTTGGTGTTTCAGAAGTTGTCGATATTGTTTCAAGTTTAATCGAAGGCAAATCATATGGTGATGATATTGAAGCTATCGCAATTGAACTGCGTGAAATGCTTGATTATGTCGGTTCGGCTAAGTATGAACTGGATAAAATGCAGGCTAAATCATTGTCTAACCGCGATATTCCTGATGCCACCAACCAATTGGATGCAATTGTTCAAGCCACAGAAGATGCTGCTTCTGTGATCATGGATGCTGCGGAAGTGATTTCAGAAATTGCCGAAAATGTCGATCAAAAGCAGGGTGAAAAATTAATGGATTTATCCACGCATTTGTTTGAAGCGTCGAGCTTTCAGGATTTAACAGGGCAACGCATCACAAAAGTGGAAAAAATACTAAACCATCTCGAAGACCGACTAAACAATCTGGCTGACGCTATTGGTGACACATATGTAGCACCGCCTGAAGATCAAAATATTGCTAAAGACGCAGAGGGTGTTGCCATGAATGACACGGACCTATTGCATGGCCCACAGCTTGAAGGACAAGGCAATAGCCAAGAAGATATCGACGCCTTGCTAGCGAGTTTTGATTAGAGCAAATCAAAAAACTTAAATGCAGTAACAGCCCTGAGCGAGAATGAATAAGATGTTTGAACAGGAGCAACAGAAACGTAAAGTTTACGGTAGTGATAACACAATGGGATTGTTCGTGTCGCTCTACTTAATTTTGCTCGCTTTCTTTATTGTGATGAACAGTATGGCTGATGCCGCGAGTGAAAATAAGCAAGAGGCTTTGGATAGCGTCGCTAAAACATTTAAGAACAGCAAGAAACCCACCAAGGCGACGACAGCACAGGGGGGTGAGGCTATCGCAAATGGACCAGATCCAATCTTAAATGATATTGCCCAACTGGTCACTAGTGAATTGGATGTAACAGGCAGTTTCCCCCAGAAGCGCACAGATATTTTCCGTGTGGATCATTCAGTTGATAGCCTGTTTGAACGCGGGTCTTTTCAAGTCCATTTTTCCAAGCGCCCTTTCATTAAGAATTTATCAAAAATATTACTATCAGCCCCTGCTGGGGAGAAAACACGGGTGAGCTTTTTGTTTGGTACAGATGGTAAGCCTACGACCGATGCCCTGACACGCCGTGAAGAAATTGCTGTCAGGCGCGCTGGTGCCCTAGCGCGGACGCTACGCGGTGCCGGGATGGTTGATGGCACTTTTAATGTAGGATTTGCTGGTCACAGTGCCGCAACAATCATCGCTGTGTATCAAACGAATGAGCTATTAAGTGTTGCCCCATACCTGCGCCCTATCGCACAAAAAACTAGTAGGGGTGGCTGAAATGGCATCACAGCAACAACAAGATAATAATACACCTTGGATGCTGACATTTGCAGATTTGTTATCCTTAATGCTGACTTTTTTTGTGTTGCTTTTTTCAATGAGTTCCGTTGACTTTGCCAAATGGGAAGATGTGCTTGTCAGTTTGTCAGATGAATTTAGTGAGACCAATGCCTTTGAATCTGAAGATGCGGCTGCGGGTAATAATGGTATGAGAATACCAGAGTGGTCAGGCCAAAATCTAGTTTATCTACAAAGCTTATTAGAGCGGGGAATCACAGAAAAGAAAATCTTCAAGGGCGTTCAAGTCAATACTGTAGGGGATCGTTTGTATATTTCAGTTCCGACAGACATTATATTCACGCCAAAAACGATTCAACTTGCGCCTAAAGCTCAAGAAGTGATTGAACAGATCACTGGCTTGCTGATCAACTTACAAAATACAGTCATGATCACTGCTCATGCCAATCACACAGTCATTAAAAACGGTAAATTTCTGTCTAATTGGGAACTGACGATGACGCAAGCGCGTATAATCGCAGGTCTGATCCAAGCACAAGGATTACGTCAGTCCATTACAGTGCTTGGGGCATCCGATACTGATTTCAGGAACTTGAGAAACGATATACCCATGCAAGCGCGGTATGGCCTAGCTGCGCGCATTGATATTATCATTATGGATGAAAAGCGAAATAAGAGTGTCTATGATATATTATAAGCATACTGATGGGTACTTACGGTTCATTGTAATGTGTTTGGCATTGGTTTTGGTCATAACAAGCCAATCTGGTTATGCCCAAAACAATCAAAACAGTCAGAACAGTCAGAATTACCCAGAAATATTGGTCCGTGGCAGCCTAAATGATGTGTATGTACGTCTTGTTTTTGATTTTCCTATTGAGATACCCTATGAAATGGAAGTGCAGGAGCAGAGCATAAGGCTTGCTTTTGATGCTGAATTTTCACCAGATTTTTCAGGTCTACCTGCAAGCGTTTCTGCTCAAATTGATCAGCGAAGTGTATCTTATGATGATGGTCGTACGATCATTATTGTCTCTTTAACGGTTCCTCGCGATGTTAGGCATTTTCGCTCTGGCACATTTGCAGTGTTTGACCTTTACCAAATGGGGCAGGGCGCTGCAGGCGGGGCAGGCCGCCTTGTAACCGCTAATAACGCAAGGGCTAGAGGATTAATATCTGATCAAAATATGGTAGATCGTCCTTCTGAATCGCTTGTGGCTGAACCCTTTGAAGCAGAACCCTTCGAAGCTGAACCCGTTAACGAACAACAGGCAGACACACAATTAAGTGACAGTAATGCAGACGAGAATAATATTATTAGGGCGGCGCAAGACGGTACCGCGGATGTCAGTGTATCGGATATGGGACCTGTCACAGCGATGGAGATTAACAATCAAGAAAACCCAGACCGCAGTGATAAAAATATATTAGCGACAGTGACTAATATCGATGGTGGAATTGCAGTAAATTTTCCCTTTACAGAAGACCTGAGCAGTGCCGCCTTTTTTCGGGGTGGGTATTTATGGTTGGTGTTTGATAAGCCCTATAGTTTCAACAGCGAAGGCTTCGTTGCGGCAGGAAACAGTTTATCAGAACGTTTAAGAACACTTTCTGTCATGGACAACCCTGATGCGCTTGTTATGCGCATGGAAGCGCGCGCGCAGCAAAGCCTGATTATGGAAAAGCGTAATTTTGAGTGGGTGTTAAGCTTGAAGGATTCACCTGCTAAACCCCGCTTCCCGCTAAGACCTGTTCGTCGAACAGACCCTTCAGGGGTTCAGCAAATATTTGTTGCAGCAACGGATATAGGGCGCAAAGTGGAAATTGAAGACCCAGCAGCAGGTGATCTTATCACTGTATTACCTATGTTATCGCAGGGGCGGGGCGTGTCGGAAAAATATACATATGCGACTGTAGAAGTTTTAGAAAGCGCCCAAGGTGTTGCGATTACTTCTTTTACAGACGATGTTTATATTGAGCGTTTTACAGATGGTATTTCCATCACGTCTGAACAAGACCAGCAGGCACCCAAATCAAGAAATACAGCCTCAAACGCACCCGATGAATTTTCTGGTTCTGTGATGCGGCTCATTGATTTTAGAACATGGCGGCAAGGCGAAGAATGGGAATATAGAAAATATAAAAGCCGAATCATGTACGAGCTTTCCTTACAGCCACTAAACGACCGCAATCCAGCACGTTGGAAACTAGCCCGTTATTATTTGGCGCATGGACGTGCCTCGGAAGCATTGGGCATGTTAGAATTGATGCTGGACGAGGAACCAAATTTATTAAACCAAGGAGATTATTTAGCTGTCAGGGGAATTGCCAACTATAAACTCAGGCGCTTTTTGGAAGCAGAAAAAGA
>JABABO010000352.1 GCA_014238195.1 Kordiimonadaceae bacterium
CCCATGCATCGTCGCTAATATCCCGCCAACCGCATGGCTTAATGTTTGCTCGCCGTCCTCTAAGCCAAAAACATTATCCCCTGCCTTGTTCAACAAACTGACATGGGCGTGCAGACCGCTTCCAGACTGGGTTGCCTGCGGTTTTGCCATAAAGCTTGCAAGCAAATCATGCTTCAACGCGACATTTTTGATCACTCGTTTTAGCAAGAGTGCGTCACTGCATGCTTTTAAAACATCATTACCGTGATGCAAATTCACTTCAAATTGGCCCTCGCCATACTCACATAAGATCGTATCAACTGGGATATTTTGCACGTGACACGCCTGTTCAATCTCGTTTAAAATCGGTGCAAAATCGGCCTGAATTTCAGCGCTCATATAATTGATACCGTCAGAGCGCACCATACCATTAAGCGGCGCAACGGTTTTTAAAGGAGGCCCCCCCTTTTCAAAAAGATAAAATTCATATTCCATCGCCACGACTGGTATTAAACCACGGGCGTATAACCGGTCATTAACCGATGCCAATATACCATAAGGGTCTGTGAACCAAGGTGTGTCGTCGGTCTCTAGCATACGTACGACAACCTGCGCCGTCGGTCGCTTCGCCCACGGCACAATTGTCAGCGTACTAGGGATAGCAACACAGGGCCTGTCTGGGTCTGCACCAAATTCTTCAAAAGTACAAGCTGCAGTTTCGCCCGTTGTCGTCATGTACGACACACTGCTGGATAACACAAAGCTCCCTTTGGCAATTCTATGTAAAAGACCAATACCCCCCTGCTTCATGCGGAAGATACCATTCATATCTGCCAGTAAAACTTCGACGACCTCAATAGTATCATAGCGCTTTAAGAATGTGGCGACTTCCTCCTCAAAGGCCTTTGAATGTTTATTATCCTGTAAACTCATACGATTACCCACATTGTCCGATATCTGTAGTGTTTATAGCTCTGACGTTTTCCATGATACTGACCAAGAATAAAGCGTTTCTAGCTGACATTAAAGACCCGCTTGAAAATCGTATCCACATGTTTGGTATGGTATTCCATGTTAAATAATTCATCAAGCTCCTCTGATGACACTTTATCCGTGACAATCGGATCAGCTTTCAAAAGATCAAGCAACTGATAGTCACCACGACTGTCCCAAACTTTCATAGAATTTTCTTGCACGAGACGGTAAGCATCTTCGCGGCTAACCCCAGCTTGAGTTAGCGCCAACAGCACCCGTTGGCTGTTCGGTAATCCGCCCATTTTATTCATGTTATCAAGCATGTTATCTGGATACACAAGCAATTGATCCATCACATTTGTTAACCGCGCCAGAGTAAAATCAAGGGCGATTGTTGCATCTGGTCCGATGTAACGTTCGACCGAGCTATGAGAGATGTCCCGTTCATGCCACAAAGCGACATTTTCCATAGCAGGGATTGTCATCGCACGGATATAACGCGCTTGGCCTGTTAAATTTTCGGTTAATATTGGGTTCTTTTTGTGCGGCATAGCGCTGGAGCCTTTTTGCCCCTTAGAGAAATATTCCTGAGCTTCCAAAACTTCTGTTCGCTGTAAATGGCGCACTTCAGTCGCCAAGCGCTCCACACAGCTTGCAATCACACCCAAGACAGCAAAATACATGGCATGACGATCACGGGGAATCACTTGCGTTGAAACAGGCTCTATGCTCAGTCCCATTTGTTCAGCGACATAGTCTTCCACATATGGATCGATATTAGCAAAAGTTCCCACAGCGCCAGAGATCGCACATGTCGCTATTTCTGCGCGGGCATCTTTCATCCGTGTTAGACAGCGAGCAAATTCCGCATAGGCTTGGGCCATTTTCAGGCCAAATGTCACTGGTTCTGCATGGATGCCGTGGCTGCGCCCAATACAGATGGTATATTTATGTTCAAGAGCACGGCGTTTTAGAACAATCAGTAGTTTTTCAAGGTCTTCGATAAGAATATCAGCCGCCTGCATGAGCTGCACAGATAGACACGTATCAAGAACATCGGATGATGTCATGCCTTGGTGAACAAATCGGGCTTCCTCTCCCACATGTTCAGCCAAATTTGTCAGAAAGGCAATCACATCGTGCTTCACTTCACGCTCGATCTCATCAATACGCGCAATATCCCATTGCCCCCGATCCCAAACAGCTTTGGCAGCTTGCTTTGGAATCCGGCCAAGTTTTGCATTGGCATCACAAGCGTGCGCTTCAATTTCAAACCAAATACGGAAGCGATTTTCTGCTTGCCAAATATCTGTCATTGGTTTGCGGGCATAACGTGGAATCATAGAAGTAATCCTTTGGATTTAGCGCTCAATATACTTTTCAGGAAAGCATTACAAAAACAGGATTGTCAGTAACAGAATGAAAACACACAAGCAAGCGTATGACACTTACGCATTTAGGCGACCAAAACACATATCAATTGCGTTGGCGTACCCAGCTTGCATATCTTCTAGTGCCATAAGGTTATTATAATCGACAAATTTTGCCCAATCATGTTCGCCAGACAAGGATAACTTTTTGCTCAATTCAGCAGCTTTTTTCTTTTTAATACATTCAAAAACCATCACGAGACGGTCACCGCGGTCATGCCAGTTTTTAACCCACATCGATACAAATCTAAACTTCTTGGCTTTTAGGCCGGTTTCTTCCCATACCTCGCGGCGCATAGCTTCGGTTAAGTCTTCGCCAAATTCCACTTTACCGCCAGGCAAGTCCAATAGGCCGCTATCTTTACGCATTACCAGTACTTTTTCATCACCGCTTATAAGGACAAGCTTTACCGAAACTGGCATATGCGAAACTGATTTTGTAACAAGTTCCATACCCTGCCAATGATCCATAATCTTAGTCTTATACTTAATGTTTACAGCAGGCCCATATTTTTAAAACTACAGTGCCCATATTTGCCCACGACAATATGATCATGCACATTAATGTCAAGGTTACTGCAGGCTTTTATTAATTCTTTTGTCATAGCAATATCCCCTTTGCTCGGTTTTGGATCACCTGATGGATGATTATGCACCAAAATAATTGCAGTTGCGGAGAGCTCTAGGCATCTTTTAACAAGTTCACGTGGGTAGACGGGCGCATGATCCACAGTTCCCTCGCCAAGTACTTCATCTGTAATGATTTTATTTTTCCGATTGAGGAAAATAACGCGGAACTGTTCGCGTTGTTGATGGGCCATACCCGTTCGCACATAATCGATCAGCGCTTGCCAGCCAGAAACGACAGGTTTATCTGCGACCTCAGCACGGGCTAAATATATAGCTGATGCTTGCACCGATTTAATAGCAGCAACTGCTGCATCGCTCAGACCCTTATAAGCCCTTAACCTTCGCACATCAGCAGACAGAACCGCCGCATATGACCCAAATTCAGCGATCAAGTCCTTAGCAAGTGGCTTTACATCCCGGCGCGGAATGGCCATAAACAACAAAAGCTCTAATAATTCATAATCAGCAAAAGATTCAGGAGAACCGCTCAAAAACTTGTCGCGCAGTCGTTCCCGATGACCTGAAGCATGTTTTTTCTCGAATGGGATTTTTGCCTCTTCAAAACCCTCTAAAAACTCTTCCATCTGCGCTTCGCCTTATTTCCGAATAGATAAAACCAAAAATTGTTACGCACGACCTTTACATGGTTTAATTTAACCTGAATAAGACGGCTGGTCTAGTCCTGTTGGGGATAAAGTGAAAATTTCCACACCACTATCAGTTACCATCATAGTGTGTTCAAATTGCATTGAAAGAGATTTATCACGTGTAACGGCTGTCCATCCATCTGTAAGCACTTTTGACCCCGGCTTACCCGCATTGACCATGGGTTCAATTGTAAACATCATCCCTTTTTTTAAAACAACACCTTCACCTGGATTACCAAAGTGTGTCACGCTTGGTTCGTCATGAAACACCCGACCAATGCCATGTCCGCAAAATTCGCGGACAACAGAAAAACGGTTGGCTTCAACATACGTTTGAATTGCATGTCCAATGTCACCGAGTGTGGCGCCAGGTTTTACAGCATCAATACCCTTCCACATAGCTTGAAAAGTCACATCACACAGCCGCTTGGCTAGTATTTTTGGCTTGCCAA
>JABABO010000326.1 GCA_014238195.1 Kordiimonadaceae bacterium
GGGCGGCGCTCAATCATTCAGGGAGTTATGCAGGTATCATTGTGGATGGGTTTCACGTGCATCCTGCCAGTATTGATATTGCCATTAAGGCCAAAGGCCTTGACCATATCATGCTCGTCACGGATGCTATGCCGTGCGTCGGTGCAGACAATAAAACCTTTAGCCTAGAAGGGCTAGAAATTACTGTCCATGACGGTAAATGCACAGGCCCCGATGGAACGCTGGCGGGGTCTGATCTCGATATGATTTCAGCGGTACGTAATGCTACAAATTGGCTTAATATAAATTTTATTGACGCAGTACAAATGGCAAGCTTAAACCCTGCAAATTTCTTAGGGCTTGGGCAAACATATGGTTCAATCGAAGTCGGGAAAAGGGTAGACCTTGTTCGCCTCAATGCATCACATGATGTGGTCGGCACTTGGGTGAATGGTCAATATTATCCAGTATAGGGAGGGTTAACGATGAATACGGACGTAAAAACTGATACACCAAGCAGCAGCATTTTGCCGATGAGCATTATCGGCTTGCTGTTTTTTATTTTTGGCTTTGTGACATGGCTAAACGGGTCGCTGATTCCGTTTTTAAAAGTCATTTGTGATCTCACTGAATTTCAAGCGATGTTTGTCGCATTTGCTTTTTATATTGCCTACACAGTGATGGCACTGCCCATGTCAATGGTTCTCAAGCACACAGGTTACCGTACAGGCATGGTGCTAGGTCTTGCGATCATGGTTGTTGGGGCACTTGCCTTTATTCCAGCAGCCTTGAATGCCAGCTATCCAATATTTCTTTTGGCGCTTTTTATTTTGGGAACTGGTCTCACGATCCTGCAAACAGCATCGAACCCCTATGTCGTGATGCTTGGTCCTAAAGAAAGTGCCGCCATGCGGATTTCCATCCTTGGGATTTTAAACAAGCTAGCAGGCGTGATTGTACCTATTGCTTTTACAGCCCTTATACTGTCTGGCCTAGGTGATACCTCGACCGAAGCCCTAGAAGCTTTAACAGCATCTGAACTGCAAAATTTGTCCGAGCGTTTGATAATGCCATACATTTATATGGCCGTTGTCTTGGCATTTTTAATCGCCCTTGTTTGGTTTGCACCCCTGCCGCATGTGGAACCAGAAGAAAGTGAAAACAGCCCCGCTGACGGCGACAATATTTTATCACACCCGCAAGCCATATTAGGGGCCATTGCGTTATTCTTTTATGTCGGGGTTGAAGTGATCGCAGGCGACAGCATTGGCTTATACGGCCAAGGCTTAGGCGTGCAAAATGCCACAAGCCTAACATCTTACACAATGGGCTTTATGGTCATTGGGTATATTGTTGGAATCACCTGTATTCCGCGCTATCTTAGCCAACAGCAAGCTTTGCTTGGCTCCACGGTTATTGGCACACTCTGTGTTTTTGGCATTGTGTTTTCTAACCCAGAGAGCACTGGAACATCCTCTGTTATACTTGGATGGCTTGGGGCGCCAGATATGCCAAATACTGTATTTTACGTGGCACTTTTGGGGCTGGGGAACGCTTTGGTATGGCCGGCTATTTGGCCATTGGCACTTGACGGCCTTGGTAAATTAACCCCGCAAGGGTCTGCGCTGCTTATTATGGGGATTGCTGGTGGTGCTATACTGTCAGTCACCTTTGGATGGCTGAGTGAAATATTGGGCGGCATGCAAGCGGCTTACTGGGTTTGTCTGCCCAGTTACCTTTTCATTTTATTTTATGCACTTAAAGGCCATAAAATGCGCCGTTGGTCATAAACACACCGTGCAAAGCAATGACTAAAAGCCTACCAATGATTTGATAGGCTTTTAAAGCGAGACCAATGAATAATGATTTCATTATTTATTGATAAGTCGAACCGTAACAAA
>JABABO010000053.1 GCA_014238195.1 Kordiimonadaceae bacterium
GCAGTTAGTGCTACGACACCCGCCGCATCATCGGTAGCAGCGTCGACTGCAGTCTCGAAATCAGAAACAATAGAAGACATTTGTTGCGAACCGCCAAGAGCTCCCTTGATATCTTTAGCAATAAAGTAATCTTCATAAGGTTTAGATACTTCATGAAGGTCACCGAGAGTCGATACTGGGTTCAATGCTGCAGCTGCACCCCCAACCAAGGTCACATTGATTATACTATCTGATCCATCCCAAACCACACTTGCCACCTCATAGTTTCCATCATTATGTTTCGAAGTCTTAATCACAACCTTGTCACCAACAATTATGTCATATCTCAAATCTTTGCCTTGAATCTTGATCGAAGTTGCCGTGACAGATAATATCACGTAGTTTCTTGGAAGTCGATCTGCCTTACCTAAAGCCTCCTCATAATTTCTAGTATATTCTGTTGGAATAGGTTGATTGTCAGCGAATTTCTTTGAGAAGAAAAACAAATCATCAATACTGTATACATGTATAGTATCTGCAACAGCGGGATACACCGTGTCATGTGTGCCGTCATTCTTCAAACCCCTTATACCTGTCTTGAATTTTTTGTATGTTTTCCCATCGATAGTAAATGGACTTCCTGCAATTTCTTCAAGATGTATATTGCGAGGATAACTATTATTCAATCCAGCCAACCCGACCAAATCTGTATATTCCGTTTTACCCAATCCAAGCATTAATAATGATTCTAATGGCCTTGGATAAATCGTATCCGGCGCCAGCGCCAAGGATTTAATCTCTGTTGCACCGTCTTTTATCAAATCATAACTCAATTTGAATCCATCTGTCAAATGTTTTTCATCAAAGAAATCATCTCGTTTGCTTACTCCTCCCGTCAAGCCTTTATGCGGTACGAATTCGGTATTCGTATTGGCAAACGAATCTTTAGCATTGGCATAAAACAAAATTCTATCTGTAGGACCTACCTTATCTTCTATTGCCAATCCTCGATTTACCACCTGGCTATATCCTGACGAGGAGGCATCAACAAATTTCTTATCCTGCGCTGCGTGCCACGCAAATTTAAAATCGCCTTTCCAGTTCAATTTAAGGTTGAGCGGACCAAACAAATTATCGATATACTTCTTAGTTGGAGGTACCACATTCGGGAATGGATCGTTTGCGGCATCTAACTGCATGCCATAGTGCATTTTCAGTAACCAAGCGGTACCAATTTTATTTCCTCCTCCTTCATCATTATTTGGGAATCTGAAACCAATGGCATCTGTATTATTAGCACCTGTTCCTAATTCTGCATCAGCAATAAATCTGCCTTTAGTAATTGCTGTCGTGGCTCTAGCATGTTCCTGATAAAGAATAGGTTTTTTGTTATAATTTTTTTGCAATTGAATGAAAATTTCATCAAAAGCATTAGCGTTAGTTGCAGAGACTCTATCTATAATGAGAATCGGCCATGATGCCTTTTGATATGGTTGATTTACTATTGAGCCACTTGTCAAACCTACGCCTATGGCATTTCCACTTCCATCATCATATTGTCCATAAAAATTGTAAGATTGTCCATTTTCATTTCTAACATCTATGTAAAGCTTGTTTTTAGTGTGAAACTTCTGAAGAATATTAGCATAAATATCATCTGGACTATAAGTTGATTCTGCACCAGCCTCCGTAGCTTTTATTTCTCCTTTATCAGATCGGTGCATACCATAAAATGCGGCCGGATCTAAAAAATTCAATATTTCCTCTCGTTTGAGAGCCATCGTAAATTTTTCTGTATCTGTTCCTGTAGGTAATATGGTTACATCCACTTCATGACTTGTCTTTCTTACATAAGACAAATCCGGTTGAAACTCTCCTTCTTCTAAGATAATCTCGAAACCAAATGTATCTGTGCCTTCATCGGTAAAGAACTCTCCGATATGTTCACCTTTCAACGCCATTGGCAATTGGAAACTGGCATCTTCGCGGAAAAAGACATCATCTATTAAATCGCCCCCTATCTGATTGTCAGGGTCATATCCGAAAGATTTGCTGTCAAAAGGAGCAGCACCAGGATTTAGAGCGGTATGATTGCCCCATTGACGAGTTACGAATGCATTGGCTCCTACCAGATCCCTTACCAGCTTTTCATGAGTCGCACTCGTACCCTTCAGATATTCCGTTAATTTAATACCTCTATAGATAAAATATTTGATTGGCGTAAAACCAAGCATAGGCTGACGGAAAGGCTTCAATATTAAATTGACCACATTATTATTAGTGGGGTCTCGTTGTACCACTACGGTAGAACGAATAGGAGCATAGGCTTTCGGATCTGCGCCTCCAGATCTTTTGAATAGTGAAGTGACTCTAAATTTGTTTATTTCACTTCCCGCTACCGGTCCATAAGCTTCAACCACTGTTTGGGTTATTTTAGCAGGTTCTGTGAAAAAATGTGATTTTGGAATTAAGTCGGCTTTAGCTCCTCCAGTAAAGCGTTGGCTGGGGAGGAGGGCTTGAGCGTAAATGGGCAGTATTTTTTCATCAGATGCTAAAACCACTGTAGCTTGTAAAGCAGAATAAATTTTTGGAATTATTTTCAGCCTGACGTACGCATTTGTAAGTTGTAAATCAATACTAATTCTAATTTGATACTGATCATTTGTTGCGGCTAAAGCTGAAGTGCCAATAACTGGGTTATTTCCTCCAGCCCAAACTGGAGCACCACCAACGAATTGCCAGACACCTGTTAAATTTTTGAATATTTTGGTTTCAAATGTATTATTAGTTAATTCCATTTCGAGCTCAATTTCAAGACTTTCTGTCCTGAAAGAAACAGAATCAGATATGAGTTCAATCTCGATCGTTTCATTTGAAATACTACCCAATCCATCAACCTCTATAAATGAAGCCAAATCAGCTCCTCCACCGTCTCTAAAATTAAAATGCGCAAAAAGTAGTTCTCTATATGATAGGTTGTTATTATTTGCTGGGGTATTGCCAATAAGTGGACCATCATGCGGTACACATTCAGCCATAAGAAACATACGCAATGGTGCTGCAGGTGCAAGGGCAAAGGAACCTTTTCTAACGGGCAATAGGTTTTCTGCCCAGGTTGTATGGAACAATCGGGTTTGGTTGAATGCCAGAGATGGATTAAAACCAACAACACCATTGTCGATTGATTGACTGAAATTTACGGTACTTAATAGATGGGTTCCTGCCCGATCGAGTTCAAAATTGAAGGGGTTTTGGGTAGGGTTGGCGATTACAAAATCATCTAGGGAATGGAATCGCTCGGTGCCCGCATTAGGCCTTGCAAAAAGTTGCCAACGATCTGTACCTAAATGTCCTTGAGTTGCCCTAAATCGTATGTCGATACCATTACCGATGTTTTGCCAACCACCAGTGATGCTGACACCACTAGTAACTGCTCCTGCATTATTTTGATGAGAAAAAGTATCGGCTACAGCTCCTCCCGCAGTACCATCAATGAGGATAGTAAATGTCCCTATGGTTGCTTGATTGTAAGTACCCCGAATCTCAATATCATCTTGACCTCCAGCTGCGGTATTCTGATAGCGGATAATTGGACTACCATTGGTAAGATGTATGAAAAAGCGAACTTGGTAAAAGTCAGGAATTGCGGGCATCGCTGGTCCTGCACCTGCCGGCATGTTGTTGGGGACGAAGGTGCCCATAAGTCCTCTGTTTTTTACGCGAATAAAGCAATTTCGACTAACAGGTGTTCCCGTGATTGTCCAGATCTCAGTACCATCGTAAGCAGTTGATCCAAACATAATCAATAAGCCATCCATAACAACCTGCATAGCATTTGGCGTGATTGCTATAGGTCCCCCTGCTGCTGCTGCGTCCTTAGTCCAAGAGAAATTTCCGGCACCATCATTGGTGATGGTATAAATTGCTCGTGCTCCTGGAGTAAAATCACCGTGGATAATCAAGTCATTATGGGCAACTGTGCCCGCATATCCGGTAAATCGAAATTCAGGAGTAATTTGTTCGTGAGGTCCAGGGTCTCCCATTGCTGGTAAGGCCGCCAACATGTCATTGGCTTTACGCAACCAAATATCAGGGCTATCAACTACAGCAGTGGCAGCAGCACCAATATCGGCTAGTGTATTACGAATATGAACGTCAGAATATTGGTTTTCTAGGACAACAGGTGGGACTGTTACAGCTTGTGCGGTTGTAAAATAATTGAGAGCAGCCGTTACAGCTGCAGGTCCATCAACTCTTCCATAACCGTAGATAAAACTGTAGTTGGCGATTCTTCCACCTGTTACTCTTACTGCCGCAGTATGAACATGGTCAAACTTATCAACCTCAAGACGTTCATTACCCCCAACTATTTGAACATCCTTGACGACTCTCAACTCATGAGTGGCATTTTTTACAATGATGTTGTTGGCAGGATTGTAAGCATTGGCAAGATTGGCAGTTAAATTAATTCTGTTGGCTGCGGTATTTAAGACAGTGGCTTGTTCCCAACTAGCAGGATCGATTTGTATAATAATTCCATTGTCTCCAGCAGCGGTTGTGATATTTGCATTTAGAATAATTCTAGTAGAAGAACCTGTCAGACCATCATTTGCAGGTGCATTTGTCCCAAAATTATTAATTATTCTTACAACTGCACCCGCAGCAAGTGGTATTCTGATAAGGTCTCCAATTTGAAAGCCATCGGTAGATAATACATCTAAAAAGATCGTCGCCACCCCAGCAGGAGCAGAAGGCGTAATTTGCAAAATGGTTTGTGTATTTCGCCCAACAATAATGTTATCACCAGCATTAAAACCATTTGCATTGTTAACTAAAATAAAGTTGGTGCCACCTGTGTCTGGTCCGGGACCAGGGTGAGGTACTGCAGTATTGAGCATTGTTTCGGCCCCAATCAATAATGCTTGACGCTTTTGAAACCTTGGTGCACCACCAGGAGGAGGACCTATATTGATAAAGTATTGCTGAAAAGAATTGTTATCCGCTGGATAAATGGGTGCTACCGCAGACATGATTGAAGCATTTCCATTAAGATCTAGTTGGCCATTGGCATCCAATAATGGATTAGCTGTAGCCATATTTTGAGGCGTAGCTGGATTAAATTCGAACCAGTTAAAATCGGTTGCATGTATGACGTTGGCAGGTACAGCAGAATCTGTATAATTGGGCGCTGCGGCGTTAGCTGGATTCGGAATATTCTGTGGGCGTGGCCCTCGATGTTTGATGTCGATGGGAACTGCTGTTTGTCGTAAAATTCTTCGAACATCTAGCCAAGTGAGTGCTGGGTTTATAGTTATCATCAAGGCTGCCAATCCTCCAATAACGGGCGTTGCAGCAGAGGTGCCATCAAAAAATAAGTTCCAATGTTTATTAGCGGCAGTATTACTGAAAAGTACAATTCTATCACCTGCAACAGAGGTGTAAGAATTTCGAATAGGATGCCGTAAATTATAGGTGCCTCCTGCTAAAGGAGGAACAAAGAGTATCCATTCAAAAACGTGAGGATTGTTTACTCGTTGTAATAAGGCATGTATAGAGGCAAAGGGAACCCCAGCAGTACTAGCACTTAGTGAGGTGTCACCAACATTGGCATCAGCGGTAAGTACACGAGTATCTACTATAGTATCAGTGGTAGTACCAGTCCCATTTAATGTCGTAGTCAATACTCCTTTAGTTAATGGTGGGGCAACAGCACCTCCCATCGCGGTGCCTGACGGAGCGCATACATCAATACCAGGGGTTAGATCAATAGCGTAGTTAGAATATCCTGCTTTTGTTTCTCGCCCAAGGTGATCCAATCCAGATGCCGCAATAACTATAAAACTGGAATCAGGTCCCCAAGAATTGTTATTGACCGCTTCTCGGTATGGGCGACATCTATTTTGGGCAAGGCCTATCTGTAGAGTTCCTCTCCTGTTTCTGCCTAATTTTGCCGATTGGTTAAATACTGCCCTTACTGTAGCGTTTAAATACCCTACATTAGACCAACTAAGAGAAAGTACATCAGGTGCTGGTCCGTCGGGTATGGCTAACGTTGCATTTGCATTGTGATTGGAGAGTAGACCAGGTGTCCTAAAATTTCGTGGGAATCGCTGACCAACTGCATACTGTGCTGGTGTCCATACTGGGTCAAAACCAGTAAGATGTTGATATGCTTCGACAATCCTTATAAAAGTATTGCCAAGAGTAGTTGGCTCAATTACGCCAACAATACGCGTATTAGACGCAACGCCAACAACACCTGAAGCACCATCTGAGAAAGCTGCGGCTGCACCAGCTATTTGTGTTCCATGGTTCCCAACCACATTGTCATTATTATTGGTTATGGTAAATGCACCACCTGTTCGGTAATCAACAGTACAATATATTTTTCTGGCAGGATTTGGGCTTGTCAATTGCCCCGTTAGATTACCGCCTGCTATATTCGTATTGAAATCAGGGTGAGAAATCGCTCCCCCTCCTCCAGTGGTTTGGATACCTTCATCTGGGAAAGCAATGATTACATCTGCACTTCCACCAGCATTAAAGCCATTGTTGCTTAATATTTGCCAAGCTTGGGGCATACCTGTAACGATAAGGTGGTATTGTCCTTGTCTTAGAGAATCACCAGGAAAAACTTGTCCCGGAGTACCTTCACCGAAATAAAGACCAAAATCAAGTACGAATATGTCATCCATCGCATCGAGCAACCTTGTTTTTTCAAAAAGTTTCCCTTGATCTCCGATATATTGAAGCACAATGAATTCGTCAACTATTCTAAATGTTTTAATCCACTTAAAATCAGGGAAATTCTTGGACAAAGTGTTGAGAAACTGTCCTTTATCAGCATCAGCAAATAATTGTACAAATATTTCACCTGTGGGAATGGCTTCTCCAGCAGGGGTATCTATTACTAGTCCTGAAAAAATCACCTTTTCTGATGACACTAAGGCTTTAGC
>JABABO010000354.1 GCA_014238195.1 Kordiimonadaceae bacterium
AACATACAAGGGTGGTACAGCGTGGCGTAAACGGGTGCTGGCGGATATTGGCAGCAAGCGCGGTGTCAAAGCTTTAATAACCAGCTATGATGATGCGGATTTGCAAGACTTGATGACTAATTTGGGTGGGCATGACCTTGAACTATTGCTTGAAACATTCCTCAGTATCGACAGCGAGCAACCACACTGCTTTATAGCTTATACTGTTAAGGGGCGGGGCCTGCCATTTGAAGGGCATAAGGATAACCACGCGGGTCTGATGAACACTAACCAGATGGATATTTTTAAGGACCAAATGGGGGTTACCCAAGGCACTGAATGGCACAAATTTGCAGCGAAAGCTGACAGGGCTAACCATTTGCAAACGTTTCTGGATAAAGTGCCGTTTAACAAAGTTCCCCATCGCCGATTTAACAGTGCTGAGCTGCAAGTCCCTGCCAAAGAAATATTTCCTTGCCCGCAAGATAAAAAGCTATCAACACAGGTGGCTTTTGGTAAGATCATGAATGATCTTGCTAAAATGGATATCCCCTTTTCGGACCGATTGCTAACAACAAGCCCCGATGTCACCGTATCGACGAACTTGGGTGGGTTTGTTAATCAACGGGGGATTTATGCCCGCAAAGCCCATGATGATGTTTTCAAGCAGGAAAAAGTGGTTAGCCCACAGGTTTGGACAAGTCGCCCAACCGGTCAGCATGTGGAGCTTGGCATCGCGGAAAATAACCTGTTTCTTGCACTTGCTGCTATGGGCTTGTCGGGTAGTTTATTCGGTGAAAAGCTTATGCCCGTAGGCACGCTTTATGATCCCTTTATAAATCGGGGATTAGACGCGCTGAATTATGCCTGTTATCAGGACGCGCGGTTTATGCTGGTGGCAACCCCAAGCGGCATTACACTGGCCCCCGAAGGGGGTGCCCATCAAAGCATCCATACCCCTGTGATCGGTATGGCGCAGGATAAATTGGTTTACTTTGAGCCAGCTTATATTGATGAACTATCAGCGATTATGCGCCGTGGTTTTGTGTATATGCAACAACCAGACGGAGGGTCGATTTATCTACGTCTGTCCACACGAATGCTTGATCAGCCAACCCGTGAAAACCCGGCTTGGGAGGAAGAAATGTTAGTAGGTGGGGCTTACTGGCATAAACGACCAAGCGGCGCAGCTGATCTGGCCATTGTTTATACGGGTGCCATCGCCCCCGAAGCCTTAGAAGCATACAGCCATATTATCGAAGATATTCCAGGGGCTGGATTGTTAGCAGTGCCTAGCCCTGATCAAATACATAAAGGCTGGTCTGATAGCGTGAAAACACTTGGCCGTGACTGCGTGAAAGCGCCGTCCCATATTGCAAACTTGCTTTCAGAACTTTCCCCGAGTGCTGGGCTTGTGACAGTCATTGATGGCGCGCCGACCACACTCAGTTGGCTAGGGTCCGTGCATGGGCACCGTGTTATGCCACTGGGTGTTGATACGTTTGGCCAAAGCGGTAACATTCATGATTTATATGAGACTCACCGTATTGGCGTTGATGCTATTCTGGATGCTTGTGCTAGTTTATATATTGTCTAAGACATTGAAAAAGAAAATCAATAAGTCTATTTAAAACTGTACGGCTTTAACAATATACGAGTCGTAAATTTTTAAAAAATAAACATAGACTTCCAAAAATTGTTTCTATGCTTAGCGGAATAAATTGTTGAGGCGCTAGACTCTGTTAATGAGTAAAGAAAAGCACATTCCATGCAAAATGGAATCTAAAAAGTCTATGACGGATTTAATTTGAGTTTTAGTAGTCGTAAATGTTTTGCGAGTTTTGGTGAACGAGCACAAGCTAGTGTGCCTTTTAGCTCATAGCTTGGAGTGAATGTCGCTCACTTCTAAATAAATATCCCACATAATACGCAAAAATTATTTCAATAATACCGCCTATCAATGCACCAAAAATGGAGGGAATAATGGAATAACTTACAATTCCACCCAAAATAACCAAACTTCCGCCAATCAGCCAGTACACACGTAATCCATACAACGTTGAAAAAATTAAATACCGCCCACCAATAACCATCAACATTATCGGAAAAAATAGATAACTTTGAATATTAAATGTTATAAACGCGATAAATATGCCAATAAAAAGCAAAAAGATACTTTCTATAGCAAGCTGACCTAATGGATTATCCTTGTCATGCTTGCCTGTACACTTAAATAACTTGACCAATAAAATACTTAAAGGGTGAATAAACATTCCTCCAATAAACAAAGTTAAAACCCCTTTATCAATGGACACCAAACTCGCCACAAAAGCTGCTGTTATCCAAATTATCCCCGAAAAAAACAATCCAGCCGCGCCACTGGCATACGACATCCTCATGTCTTTTTGTGCTAATAAAAATTGCATACTCACTCCCCGTGCATTTAATAATTCAAAATATTTGACGGTCACTCATTTTCAAGCAACTAATATCAATTTTGGCAAGTTTGTTAGTTTTCTATGTTTTCAAATACGTATCGCTTTGTACAGTCCATAAATATCATTAGAGTAATCCCTATCTAAATACCCAAAAGTCTGTTTACAAAAAAAATAGCAGTTTTCTAAGGTTTTGGAGAGAAAAATGGACGCTAAATAGCAGCTTTATTCGTAGCTCGCTTTAGATAATATTATAACCCATTAACAAGCCTGCGACAGCACCTACCAACAGCACAAGTATGGAAAGCAGTGTCCCGATGGCACGGCCTTTTGTAATGCCGCCGCTTTGGTTCATAGCATAACCGTGGGCCGCACGGCCAAAAACCAGCGCGATGCCCAGACCCATCAACAGCATGGTATGCGCCCCAGCGTTTTCTAGTAGGCCAATGATAATAAGACCAAGGGGGGCGTTTTCGATGAAATTTGCGTGTGCACGCATGGCCCTTAGAACTTCTTCGTTGCCCCCATCGCCAAGAAATACTTTATGTTTGCCGCGCATCCGGCCAGTGTAGAATGCTAGTGCGACTGCAATAATGCACAGAAAGCTTGCTGTTATTAACGTGATTGTCATTTTGTTTTTCCTTTGAGTTATGGTTAAGTACAAATTGTCATGAACCTACTGATTAGCCCATCATTGGTCAAGCATCGCATTATATAGCCAAATGCAGTGAATATTGATCCCCTTATTTGGCTCTAAGTATTTATGTCGGTTCGACTTATCCCAAGGACTCAGGGAATAATAAGATCATTATTCATTGGTCTCGCTATATCGTATGCATCTGTAAACAAAGGATAAAAAATTGAGGCCAATATTGGAAGGCTACGACACATTCCATAAAACCGTTGTGCTAGGGTTTTGGTTTATCGTATTTGTGGCGCTTATGCGGGCGGTTCTGATGCTGTTTGGTGGACACTATACGATTAGTTATCAACAAACAGTCCCCGCCAGCACTGAAGTGCTCTGGCCTTGGATTACGGAAAATAAAAATCGCGCACGTTGGCAGGCTTATATTACGGATTATATTTTGATGAACGGTGATGTGGAAACTGAAAACAGCACACGCATGGTTTTTTGGAAAGAGGGCTTTACGCGCCGTAGTGCACTAGAGGCGACGCGCGAAGCCGTTAAATTTACGCGGTTTTCAACCCTACAAGACAGTGAAGTTGACACAAGGATACTCACAGTGGAACTCGTGCCGATTGATGCCTGCGCGACCACTGTAAAAATCACAGAAGTTATTCAACCCAAACCATTTTCTGATCGTTTTTGGTCATTTCTGTATCGCGGTGAAAAAACTGAACGCTTGAAAATATCACTGAATGCGCTTGATCTGTGGATGTACGAGCGGGGTGGCTGCAAGGGTGTCACGATTGTTCCAGATTGAAAAAAATACAAAGAAATCAGTTTTATTCAACGTTATAGTCTGTGAAGGTCCAGTCTTCGGAATTTTCCATTTCATTTGCAAATAAGTTTTCTGCCGCGACAACGGCTTCGTCGTCGCTTTCTGCGTTAACGTCGCACACCCAGTAAAATGTCCCGCGCTTCATTGTCGATTGCAGTGTTACTTTTCTTTTAGCCATCTGATCACCTGTTTCATGCAGTTATAGACTGCGCCCGATAAGCTCTTTCATAATTTCCGATGTACCGCCGTATATGCGTTGCACACGGCTATCAATATAATGGTGTCCGATTTCATATTCACTCATAAAGCCATAACCACCATGTAGCTGAAGACATGTGTCGCTGATCCGGCCTTGTAATTCACTGGTCCAAAGCTTGGCTTTGGCAGCACCTACAGCGTCTAATTCACCGTCGATATGTTGCGTTAAGCACTGATCCACATAAGCCCAGCCTACAGAAAGTTCGGTCGCCATTTCAGCTAATTTAAAGCGTGTGTTTTGAAAGGAGGCAATGGGCTTACCAAAGGCTTTACGGTCTTTGACATAGGCATTTGTGATATCAAATGCGCGCTGTGCCCCCGCCATAGCAATAAAGCCAATGGATAGGCGTTCTTGTGGTAATTCGCGCATTAAATACATGAAGCCTGCGTTTTTTGCGCCGAGTAAATTTTCTTTAGGGACACGAACTTCGTCAAAAAATAGTTCACTTGTATCGCTGGAATGTAAGCCAATTTTATCAAGGTTGCGGCCACGGCGAAATCCACCGCGTTCTGTTTCAACGATGACCAGACTTGAGCCTTTAGCACCGCCTTCTTCACTTGTTTTACACACAACAATTACGAAGTCACAGTGTTGACCATTGGTGATGAATGTTTTTGCGCCATTGACGATATAACCATCACCGTCAGCTTTTGCAGTGGTGCGAATGCTTTGCAGGTCAGATCCAGTTCCAGGTTCGGTCATGGCTATGGCCCCGACCATTTCACCACTCGCCATTTTAGGCAGGATGCGCTTTTTTTGTTCTTCGGTCCCATAATGTAAAATATAAGGCGCAACAATGTCGCTGTGGACCGCGATCCCAGCACCGCCAGCGCGGTTATAGGTTTGTTCCTCATTGATGATGCAGTTTACTCGGTAATCGCTTGCGATACCGCCATATTCTTCGGGCATTTGGGGGCAAAGTAAACCATTATCACCAAGTTTATACCAAAAATCACGGTCTACCATCCCAGCTTTGGTCCAAGCTTCGGTATAAGGAGCGGCTTCCGCTTGAAAAAACTTTGTAACAGAATCACGGAATATGTGATGTTCTTCATCGTAGACTGTGCGGCGTGCCAGCATAATAGGCTCCTTTAATCGGATATTTTCTTAAAGTTAGTCAAATCATGCAGATTTGCTTCAAGTCATACATAGTCACACTATCCAACTTTTTGAGCCCGTCGAAAAGTCCGAATGACTTCGTTAAAGGCAAGCTGGTAATCGCGGCGCTGATTATGAAGTGCGTTTAAATCGTCCTCCCAGCGGTCTTGTTGTTCTTTGGTCATATATGTCTTCAAAAGAGTTCCGCGTTGGTCCATACACGTTATGAAGCCATCAACCTTTTCGCTATAACCCATTAAACGATCACGCGCGTCTTGCATGTCCTCAGCCGATGCCCCTGAACCGTCGGGGAGTTTATAAACAAACTCAGGTGGCTCGCCGCAATCTGCTGCCTGTAGGGACATTGAAAAGAAGCCAGCCATAATAAAGACGCTGACATACAGAATATTTTTTATGTTTCGCACTCTTACTTTCATTTTATCGTCCTAGCCGTTGCCCTTTTTTATATGTCCGTAGAATTTTAAAAGCCATAAGGGATCAAGTATATAATGTTAAATCAGAAATGTGATCATTTTTTGGCATCTTTTTTCACGGAAGCTTTTTTAGCAGGTGTCTTCTTAGCCGCAGGTTTCTTCGCAGCCGTTTTCTTAGTTGTAGTTTTTGGTGCAGCAGCTTTTTTAACGGGTGTTTTCTTGGCAGCAGGTTTTTTTGCGGATGTTTTTGTTGCCGATGTTTTCGTTGCAGGGGTTTTCGTTGCAGGGGTTTCCTCAGCTGGCACTGTTGTTACTGGTTCTGGTTCAGTGGTAGCTTTTTCTGCACCCTTCTGGGATGCTTTTGCTGCGGCTTCAGCGTCTGCTATGGCTTTTTCTTCAGCAGCTGCTTGCTGGGGAAATATTTGTTTGAAAAGTGCTTGAATGCGATTTGCGACATCAGCGAGCGCTTTGGCGATTGCTTGCATGCTATAGGCAGTCCCACGATAAAAGAAGATACCTTTTTCAGGGTTATAAGCCCGATAAACAGACGTTTCTTTAACCGTGCCGCCATCCATGGCAAGTGGGTCACCAACCAGATCAAAAACAATTTGCTCCCCGCGTGTGCTGGCGATCCAATCTTCTAGTTTTTCGTCGGGGCGCTCGTTAATTTCGCTCAGTCGGCGATCATTTAAGGGGTGCTTTTCAGGAAGCTGTAGAGCCTTGCGGATGCTTTCTCCCCTTGTACGGGCCCGCGCACGCGACGGCCATAAAATACCAGCAATCTGGCTGCCAGCCGTCAAGATTAACTGACCGCCGTATAAAATGCCTGACTGTCGGTTATTTTTTACAGACTGGTTGAAGATATCAAAACTCGCTTGTAAATGCGTACACTGATTACGAAGCTCGTGAATATAAATGGCCAGAGTATTATTATCCATTGTTTATTGCTCATTCAAATTGCCTATAAATCCTTTCTATATATACCCTATGGCTATGTAGAATAAATAGGCTGGTTGTTCTTCAAAATGACGCTCATTGCGCCATCTTACTTTGTTTATTGTGCAGCGATAGCACAAGCTTCTTATCGGCACCAGACTTGAAATAAAGAAAATATTTATTCTTTCTATCGATCCTGTAACAGGTTTAACCGCTTTTTGCCCTGTTATAGATATGTTCCAACCAGCGTCGTGTACGTTTTTCGTGATCTTTAGAGGTTAACTCACCCAGTGGGCTATAACTGTACAGAACCAACTGACTGGAAGCCCCATCAGGGATGATCTGGGCTGTCATCACGACGGGATATTTTGCCTCTCGAACACGCTCAGTAAATGTAAATTGATTTGAACTTATATCAAAGCTGTGTGTTCTGGCAGTTTGGTTATCATCAACATAAGCCAGCAGCAGACCACGTAGCCCCTGCACAGGCAT
The DNA here is from genome assembly GCA_014238195.1 of Kordiimonadaceae bacterium. Classification (GTDB taxonomy): domain Bacteria; phylum Pseudomonadota; class Alphaproteobacteria; order Sphingomonadales; family Kordiimonadaceae; genus JABABO01. The sequence goes on from JABABO010000354.1 coordinate 7,097, forward strand.
ATTAATACGCACGATATCTTCATCGGCAATGCTCGCTGGACATACAGATTTGTCGCACACTAAATAACCAGGTTGGCTTGGGTTATAGTGTAAAACTGCAAAATTGATAGGTTTTAGCGTACCTTGGCTATCCCCAAAAAAATCACCCCCGCTTCCTGTGCGTACCAGTAAATAAGCAAGGATACCAAGCAAAATAACTATAACGCAGATGCCCAGTATGACGGAGCGTAATTTATCCAGAGTCATGATTTTAGACAATTCCGTTTAGTTTATAAGGCTGCCCAATTGCATGGCAAGGCTCATATCGCCTTCGACTTTAATTTTGCCCATCATAAAGGCCATTTGCGGGTTCATATCACCATCTGCCATTTTTAAAAAATTATCCATAGTGACTTTGACAGTACAGTCCGCGGGGTCGTCGGAATTATCGACGACCGAAGGGGATGACTTTCCATCAATGCGGACGCATCCATCATCGCCGAAATCAAATTTGATTATCGCAGCGACGGGGGAGTTACCGTTAACACGCTCTGAAATTTCACTGGTTATTCTTTCTAACGACATTGTGTGTTTCCTCTGATTAACATACGTATAGGTTTTGTTCAGGTAATATAAATTTACACAGTGCAGTTTCTTGCGAAACGAACAAAATATCAAGGATAATCATATCACTGATGAACAGAATGAGTGTATTTATAGCCAAATGCGGTGAATATTGATCCCCTTATTTGGCTATAAGTCTTTGTGTCGGTTCGACTTATCAATAAATAATGAAATCATTATTCATTGGTCTCGCTATATTTAAATTGATCATTCGTTTTGGCCATCACCATTGCCAGAATCATCTGTGTTATCATCTGTGTTATCACCTGTGTTATCACCTGTGTTATCACCTGTGTTATCACCTGTGTTATCACCTGTGTTATCATCTGGGTTTTTTTCATTCTTTGAAAGCTTACCAAGAATATTACCTAATTTCTTCTCAACTGTTTTGCCGTTCTCCTTAACCAACGATTTGATACGGTCTGCACCGCCATTGACTATTTGGGCCGCGCCAACAGACACTAAAGCTTTGGAAATTTGCGGCCGCAAGGTCGTCATAATATGTCGGGCAATTTCTTTAGGAGCCAAACCTTTTTCATCAGTACCAAGATCGGTAAGATGAACATCCGCCATTTTTATAGTTTTATTGGCATCAATGACACCTTCTGAAGCGACTTTTAGAACTGGTCCTTGAATAATGAGATTGCGAATGGTTAAAGTCACTGAACTTGGGTCATTTGCCTCGCTTGTCTCCACGCCCTTTATCAGCTGATCAAAATTATTCTTATTGCCGATAAAGCGTGCATCAATTATAGGCGCATCTATTGTGATGTGATCAACAATTTTATGGTCATCCAGCAATGTGTTTAGCTCAACTTCTATGTCAATGGTATCAACACTGACAATATCGCCTGTACCAAAATCGTTGGGTTGCTCAAGCGCAAAATCGCTGAGCACAACTGTGCCCCCTAGCGGTGATATGGAAATACCGCCAAGGCGAACACCAACATTGGTCACTTCGGGTCCTAATGTTTCCACACCCGTGCGAACAGTTTTATCTAGATAGAAATGAGTAAAGACACTTAGTGAAATCACGATGATCAGCAAGACAGCAAGAAGTTTTTTCATGATCAGACCTTTTATAAAATATCCATATACCAGATAGTTAAAGTGTAACGGAATCTTTCTTTTGTGCAAGTCGCTTTGTGAATGAATACTTGAATGAAGGGTCCCCGTGATAAGAGGGTGTTAACTATATTCAGCTATTTTGTGAGCAGACGATCAAAGACACTATAACTAGGGATTGGAACCACAAAATGAAGCCAATTACACAAGCAATATTATTTGTGTCCAATGTGTTCATCTCGCTTGCCGTAATCATTTTACCCCCGCGCTTGTTTGGCGTAGATATTTTAACAAGTGGATTATTTGGTGTGTTCATTTTGGTAATTTCTCAGCAAATCATGCACTTTTTTTCTGGCACGAATCAAGACGACAGTGCCAAGTTTCGCTTAGAAAAATTGGAAGACATGGCTTTGGTACTGCGCGGCGATTTGGAACGCACACGCCGCGAGGTTTTGAAAACCAACACATCAGGGACAGAAAAAAACAATGAACTGGTCTCCGAATTAAAAATATTGCAAACCTTATTGGGGCAAGTCATGAAGCGGGAGAGCGAGCTTAACACAGAAACAGAGACCCAAGGCGGCCTGTCACCGCACGAGGCCGAAGCGTCTCATAGTAAACAGATTGAACACAGTGATGAAATATTTGAGGACCGGGATGAAATTACTCACAAGCCTGAAATAAGCGAAAATAGTTCAACAGCAAATGATACTACACAGGACGACGACCCCGATGAAATTATTGTGACGAGCGAAAATCCAAATGCGGTTATAGATCAGGCAAGCGAGGAAGCAGATACACAGAGAGATACTCAGCAGCAACAAATGACTGCGCAAGCCGCAAATCGCCCGACCCGTGCAAAGGGCAAGAAGGCACCCATAAGAATAATCAAACGGGAGGATCAGTTGCTCTCGGTGATTCGCAGCAGTTTATCTGAAAATCGTGTTGATCTA
>JABABO010000355.1 GCA_014238195.1 Kordiimonadaceae bacterium
AAGATATCAGCATACGTACAGTCGGGTTCACTTGGTCGTTTAGGCACATATGTCACATCCCCTTCAATCAACGATACCAGTCGATTTATTGATTGCGGGTTCCCTGCCCCTGCGTTCCAAATTTCCCCGCTTTTATCGCTGGATGCGGCTGCGTAAAACGCTCGTGCGATATCTGTGACATAAATGAAATCCCGTTTTTGGCTGCCATCACCAACAACAGTAAAAGGTTTTCCTGCTAATTTTTGCTTTAAGAACACACCAAATACTGCGCCGTAAGCCCCTGTTGTGCGTACCCGTGGGCCGTAAGCATTAAAAATGCGCACGCTATTGACGGGCAAGCCATAAACAGCCTGCCAATGAAGGGCGGTTTGCTCCCCTAAATATTTCGACAAAGCATAGGGATATTCTGGCTTCGCCGTATGATATTCAGATGTGGGAACACTAGCTAGCCCATAGCAAGACGATGAAGCCGCATAGACAAATTTCTGAATACCTACAGCGCGGGCGCATTCCAAAACCCTGACTGTGCCTTGGACGTTGACATTCAAATAATCAGAGGGTTGCTCCATCGACGGGACGATGTCGCCAATACCAGCAAAATGAAACACGTAATTTGCTTTATCAAAGGCTGGATGGCTGGTTTCTAATTTTAAAATATCTTCAAAATAACACGTCAAATTAGGGTTACCAGTGTGATGGGCCAAGTTTTTTTTATGGCCCCCTTTCAGGTTATCAATCACACGCACCTTGAAGCCTTCGTTGATCAACAAATCCACCATGTGTGAACCAATAAACCCCGCACCACCTGTTACGACCGCTATTTTTTGCATTATTTTGCCTCTATCGCCTGCATGGTTCGGACATTATAGTAACGGTCATCATTCATGCTGTTGGGAATTTTTCCGCCTTTAAAAGCATTGCATAAACTTCTAACCGCATCTTCGATACTGTGGTCAGGTTCAAAACCTAGTTTTTCCTTAATTTTATCGGAATTAATATGGTACGAGCGCATATCATCTGACGGTGTTGTTTCAACTGTTATGGGGGCTCTGTCAGAAAATTCTTCTTCCACAACTGTTTTCACAATGCCAGCAATTTTTGCAATGGTCAGGTTTTGATAACCGCAGTTAAAGGTTTCACCTTGTATTGTTTCACAAGGCACTTCCAGCAATTGTTCATACAGACGACAAACATCTTTAACATTTAAGTTCGGGCGTAACTGGGTACCACCGAACACCAATATTTTACCATTGGTAATCGCATGATTGGTTAGAATATTAACGGACAAGTCTAAGCGTAAGCGTGGGGCGTACCCACAAACTGTCGCGGGGCGGATTGTCACACACGTGAAATCATCGTCCATATATTGAAACAATATGGGTTCGCAGCGCCCTTTAAAGTCATTATACAGCGTAATGGGCAGAAGCGGATGGTCTTCGGTAACATCTGGTGCCTCGGAAATGCCGTACACTGAACTTGTCGAGGCATAAATAAATCGCTTAACCCCTGCTTTCTTTGCCGCAGCTACCATCGGTTCAAAAGCTTCTAAATTCACCGTAGTAGAAAGCTTTTCATCCAACACAAAACTGGCATCATTTGATATGCACGCCAAATGAATAACAGCGTCAACACCTTTACATGCCTTTCCAAAGGTGCTTGAATCACGAATGTCAGCTTTTAGGATTGTCAGATTTGGATTATCACTGGGCAAAAAATCACACCCATAATACAGTATGTCATACACGATGACTTTTTTGCCCGCTTGCAATAATCTAGGTACTAACAAACTACCAACATAGCCTGCACCACCCGTTATGAGAACTGTGTTTAAGTCTTGGGTCATATCTGGTTCCTACTTTAGTAAGGCTGTTAAATATTTTATGAAAGGCGCGCGCTCAATTGAGGTCCGATGGCCAACAATCCCTACTTTCACCGCGCCGGCCATATTGCCCATAAGGGCTGACATATCCATACCTGCGCCGCTAGCGCATAGGGCGCTTGCTACGGCAAAAAACGCATCCCCTGCCCCGACGGTATCAACTATGCTTTTTGTAAAAGCTGGTACATGGTGAACACCCGACCTTTTATTCCAAGCAATAGCCCCGCGTTTTCCATTCGTGACAATGATATTGTCGCACGCAATACGCTTTGCTAGGCCGTGTGTAATCACATCATCGGCAGAACAATTTTTATCTGAAATCGCCAAACGCGCTTCGGGCATATCAATGCAAATAAAATCAGCTTGGTTATACTTGGTGATCAAGTTAAACCCGTGATTAGCGCTGTTGCTTTGCGCATTGACGGCTAAAAATTTTGCTGAATTTTTAAGGGCTTTAATCGTACTATCCGCGACCAAGCCATGCCCGAAGTCTGTTACAATGACAAGGTCATAATTAGGGGCCTGTTCGGTGATCTTGCGATCAAATTCTGCTTGTAGGCCAGCGCCCAGAGGAGCATCATCAAAGTGATACACTTCAAAGAGTTTGCGCACATATGAACTGCTTACATAACGTTTTTTCCGTGTCGTTGGTCTTTGCGGACAAACAATGTAATCTAGGCTAACACCGCTGTGCAGACTGTTTTCAATAAAACCATCCTGTAAGTCCTGCCCACCTAGCATGGTTAAAATATCAACGTGACCCGTAAGGCTTGCAATATGATTAGCAGCCGCAACAACACCGCCTGAGAATATCTCATTAGAACGATAGCGTGTCGCTATGATCGGCTCCTTTGCCGACCTATTCATTTCATTTACGTAAGCATATTCATCTAAAATCATATCACCGACGAACAGTACTTTCATTGTTTTTAATTTTTCTAACTGGCTTAAGAAATCAGCTAAACAATAGTGATTTTTAACGTTTTTAAGATAAGCCTTCACATCAGGGTCATGAATATCCAGTGCTTCGTTTATTAAATGGGAAGACGAAAAAACGACATCATCCGTGAAAACTAATTGCCCGCCATATTTTTCAACGGCTGTGCGCTCAAGTTCAATGCCACCAGTGACATCTCCAGCAGCATTTTGATATTCGCTCCCTTTCACATAATAGTTAGGCTTAAGCGCCTCAATGGCAGTTGTGGCTAACCCACCCTCGTTAATCACTACGGCATCGACAATACCAAGCGCTGCGATAACCTCTGCCCTTTGTTGCACAGTAAACACAGGGCGCCCTGGCCCTTTGTTCACGAAGTCATCAGGGGTCAACGACACAATCAGAAAATCACCAAATGATTTGGCTTCTTTCAAATGCTTGATATGTCCCAGATGCATCACATCAAAGACACCGTGGGCCAGCACAGTCTTTTTCTGTGCAGTTTTCAGGTCGGTCAAAGCCCCTATAGCTTCGCTTAGCAGAAATATTTTTCCCATCAAGTCCTCGCTTTCTGCGATTTTTTTTCTGTTCAACATTAATGATGATCCTATATTTTTGATTTTATAATAAAGGTTTACTGTGATTAATAACCAGCATTGACCATTGATTTTTCCAGTGACCGGCGATCAAATTTCGACAATATATCAAGCGAAGATTTACTAACAACTGAGTGCTGAGTTATGACTTGTGGATAGTCGGTTCTTAACGGGTCACGGCGATCCTCAATGCCAATGAACCGCGCAATACTGGTCAGTGCGCTTTCAGGGTCGCGGCATATATCTTTATAAGCTATTTTTAAAATCTGCTCTGCGGGTAGTTTCTTGCATGCATGCGTTAGCCCTTCATCCAAAGCCCGCACCTGATTAGCGATCTGCGTATGAAGATCAGCGCCTGCATAGTCACCGTAATTCCTTGGTTTTATACCAACCCATGTTTGCCGGTCTGGTGGCATGTTTTGCCTAAGGTGCAACAAAGATGCAGCAACGTCTACCGGGTCGCGGTGCATAATGACAAACCGTGCTGCTGGTATATTTTGGTCTAACCTAGCAGCCATTTGCCCAAAAATGATGTTCTTGTACACCGTGGCAGCTTCAAACACATTTGCGAGCTCACTTAAGTCTAATGCCAATCTATCCCAATCGACAATTTTGTCATCGAAACCCCTTAAATCAGGCTCACGTGAGCTGAGATGAAAGTGCCGCGCCCAAAAATATCCAAATTCGTGCACATTAAAGACCCCAATGGTATTGCCGCCATTAGATTTATAGTCGAAATCCCTATCAACACCACTTTCCGCCAGAGCCTGATGCAGCGCAGCACCAAAGGCTGGCCGCGACCAAAACCGTGCCACAATGTTCGAAATATACCCTACCTTTAAATGATCTGCGATTAATTGATAAGCGTATGTCGTACCAGACCGTGGGAGCCCCGTTAAGAAAACCTGTGCATGATCGCTGTCAGCACTGCCTGGAATGCTCTCTACCCCCGCAAGGGTATTGTTCATCATTTCAAGAAGCTTTGGCATCACAGCGCCCTCATATGTTGTTGAAGGCGCTTGTAACGACTTTGGTTATTTTTGATAATATGATCCCGCAGGGCTAAAACACCCTGCTTAGCTTTAGATGTATTAAATCTATTTAATTTCTTTGAAAGCTGTTTGTAATTGCTTGCGACAATCCCAGCGTTAAATAGCAAAATGAGCGAAGCCACATAATTAACGGTCGTATTGGTTATGATCGGTAGCCCTGCAAAAATATAGGACGACACTTTATTCGGCATACTCACCATGGCGTTATAAGGGATCTGTTGCTTGTTGCTATGATCCATAAACAACCAACCAACATCATATTCGGTTAATTTATCCAGCATCTTATCGCTGTTTATTCGTCTATGATAGGTTATCTGCGGATTATCATTATATCTGTCACTATAATATGAAAACATATCGTCTTGATCGGGTGATGTGTGCAATACATTATATAAGTCAAATGATATATCAGGGTGATCAGTGATAGTTTTTTCTATTGTTTCCACAATATGAAGGACTTTCACCCCGCCAGACACAAGTTCTTGGGCCGGCACCACACTACCAGCATACACAATTTTTAAATGATCACTGGCTGGCAAAGCAACTGGGGCAAATGACGTGGTATCGGTTCCAATATATGGGCTAATGGAGAAAACTTTATCAGCATAATCAAAAACAATTTCGTCCCATAAGGGGCCATCATTCTTGCAAATGATCAGCTCTGAAAATCTTAGACTGTAGATCTCGCTATATTTTGCAATTGCGATATCGGTTTCACTATAACCCCAATCCCGTTGCAATAGATGGTTCTGGAACATAATCGCCCAGTCATAAGCTTCATGGATAATTTTTACATTGGGGAATAGATGATGAAGGCATAGCATCAAATAACTATTGGCCCACTGTGTTGTGGTCCGCAAATAAATGCTTTTGGGTTTTAGGGTTTGTAGTATATCAACCATTAACGATAAAGATTGATGACATGAGACATAAGGAATGCAACTCGGTTCTTCCAAATGTGATGGCAAGTAATGCAGACCCAAAATATTTTTTTTACCATATAGCTCGGCTAATTTTTCATCTTGGACCACACGCCATTGACGCGGGCTTGTTGAGATCACCACATGATCAATATTTTTGTCATTATACTCTGATTTGACAGAAGCAAGCTTCATGGCCTGATTTTTGGTATTAAATTTAGTAAATTTCTGTGATGTAAACAGGCAATGAACCTTGGTTTCAGATATACCCATAGCGTAGGCGGCTTGCATCATTGCGGCTTCAGACCTTGGATGTGCGATTAAAATATCTAGGTCTTTAATGTCATCATGTGCAGCCCACTGAGCTATCGTTTTAACAGGCAACCCGTGAAATGTCTTTAAAGCATCGCCTTTAACATCAGCGATCCCTACTATCTTTATCGTTTTCTCATTTTGAAGCCGCTGCAAGAGCGCTTTAGAAAAAGTACCTGCCCCATACAGCACGTAAGTGCCTTTAAAGTGCGATATAATATAATCTATCGCTGTCTGCTGATCTTTTTGGCTTTCATGGATTTTCAGTAAATACTGCACAATTTCTGGAATGCTGATATCATTGCCAAATGGTATCTCCGAATAAATCATATGTGCAATTTTTATTATGTCTGGCATCATGTTCTGCTTTAAGCAATAAAAAGATGGTTAACGAAATCACTTCATGACTTTACCCATAAGAAAGTTAATAGTTTCTCTGTATGACTAAAAAAATGATAAAAATTTCAAAGAAATATGAGTGGGATCAGTTAGTTTTGTGCCTAAAAGGCCCAACCCTTGGTGCGAACTACGGTTATTATCAAGCCGCTGCGGATTTAGAAAAAGGGTCTTGTCCTGCGGCTATAACGTTGCAAATTGGTGATGCTTATTTATTTCACCCCTTTCTTTTGCGGCCAATACCAGATTTTTCTGGATATTATGACTTGATCAATGCCTATGAATTTGGCGGGTTTTGGTTCAATACATACGATCAAATGTTGCAGGAACAGCTCCTATCTGAATTTACAAGAGCAATGCCGAAATTTGCGATCAAGCAAGGCTGGATATGCGAATTTATTCGTGAAAACCCGATGATCCCTATGCCAGAAACAGCGACTGGCCTGTTATCAATGTGTTATGAACGGACCCAACATGCATTGCATTCGATAATCGATACATCACAAGGATATGATTTTGTTTATAATCACTATAAGCGCAATTTTCGCAAGCAGCTTAGACAAGCTAAGTCCAATAATCTGACAGCACAAAAAAAGCTTGATTTAGAAAGTTTTATACCCCTGTATTATCAAAACCTTAAACGCTTGAATGCCGTTGAATATTATTATTTTCCAAAAGACTTTTTATTACAGCTTTATGAAAACCTATCAGCTGTAGTCACATTTGATGAACAGGGCAAAATGTGCGCTAATCACCTATATTTGATCGATGGGTCCACCGCCTACGCCTTTTTGTGCCATAGTGTGTTTGATAAAAACAGTCTCAGGCCCAATAATTTCACCTATGATGCTTTTATTCAAAGTGCCTGCCAGGACCCAAATATCACACAAATTCATCTAGGGTGCGGGGCCGCTAGCATCGCCGCCTTCAAAAAAGCTATGTCAACCCATACGGTGCCTAGTTACCATTGCAAAGCCATTTTTGACTTAGGTAAGTATCAAGAAATTGTTGCACACAATAAAACTGAAAATTCCGAATTTTTTCCAGCTTATCGCGCTTAAATGACCCTAAAGGAAGTTGGGATGGTTTTCCTTTGCTTCATCCGGTTTAAGCACAGTTTCCACCAGCCGGTTCATCGGATGATAACGACACCCAGCAGGGCATTTGGATAAATCAAGCTTTTTAGATAATGTGTGGATGTTGGCTTCGATTTTTTCCAAACTATCATGAATAGTTCCAACCCCCACCTGATGTGGGCCGCAATAGATAAGCTTGCCCGTCTCATACAGCGTTAAGTTAAAATACCCCGCCACACAGCGATCATATTTTAAAACATTCCTGTTTAGGCTTTCTGCTTCCACTTGGTACGGGCGATAAAATATCTCAAAATTTTGATCTTGGTATTTTTTGCGCAAGTCCATGACAAGCGGTGTGGTGTCCGTTGTTGTTAAACGGTTTTTCTCAATCCGTTCGCCGACGCTGCCCCTATTAAACACAGGTTTGACGGAAAAATAGTCAACGCCTGCTTCTAGCGCATCACGCACAGAATTTTCCATGTCATGAATATTTTCATGGTGTGTCGCATATTGCACACCGATCGTAGGGCTATGGGCATTTTTACGCCGCGCTGTAATTTCTTTTAGATTTGCCATAATTTTAGGATAATGAGACGCTGGTACATCGTGCATGGCTGAATGCACACCAGCGCTTCCTGCGTCCAACGAAATGCGTATATAGGTAAAATAATCAAGAATTTCATCGAAATATCGGTCGAGCAAATAGCCATTAGTGAACATGCCTTGCTCAATCCCTAATGCATTGACTTTTTTCACCAGTTCCTTGAATTTTGGGTACGCTGTGGGTTCACCATTGCCGACATACCCAACTGCTTTTAACCCGCGGTCGCGTGCACGGGTTAACCAATCAATTAATGTATCAAAATCAAAGGTTTCTGCTTTATCTTGTTGTGCTTCATAGGCCGTACACCACAAACATTTATGATTACAAAAATTTGATAAGCTTACAGTCACATGAACAGGAAACTGAGGAATATCATCCCTGATTTTATCCAGTTTTTCACGGTGATAGAGTAATTTTTCAAAGCCTAAGATATCCATATTACGGTTCCTGAGTGAGTTCATAATCAAGCGTGATAAAATCAGGCTCGGGGAATGGGAATAAATTGATGTCATGGTCACGACACGGCAAACAAGCCCTAGCCACAACCGTGTGGCCATCAACGTCCGTGCTCAGCAGTCCATAGACCTGAAACTGATCTTCACGCACAATCGTATCAACAGTATTTGATGGCAGGTGGCTTAGTTCCAAGTCGGTTAGCGGGCTTTCCGTTATGACTAGCACACCGCTATTTTGTGCGACTGAGGCACCCGTTAAATCTGATCTTTTAACGACAGACACTTCGGTGCCAAAATAGGAGAATTCAGCCCGCATAATACGCATATAGTCTTCATTGTCATAGACAAGCGTAACAGTTTTATGACCTGAACGGCTCGTATATGCTTTTATCGATTTACGACTGGATTCTAAGCTAAAGTTGCGCAGCAAGTAGGCATTCGCGCTAAAGACTTCGGGCATAGAACGAATGCCCCGCTCCGCACCGCCATCATACTGCGCGATTAAGAAGTGCTCTTGCCGTCCCTTTAAATGTGATCCTAATGGATACTGCGCCGTAAAATCATCGGTTATAGCAAAACCACTGGCTTCAACGACCTCGCGTAACAGTGTCGGCGAATAATATACAAGCGGTACGCCCCTAACAACATGCTCCAAGTCAACCCACGGAACCTTTCGTCCCCTTCCCCACACTTGATGACGCATAAGCACATGAGAAATATTGATGAGTAATTTACCGCCGCGTTTTAAAAGCCTTTTGACTTTACGCAGTGATTCCATTGGATTTTCAAGACAGTAAAAGGAATAATAAAAGGTAATCAGATCAAAGTCACCGTCTGGGCCATCATACCCCTCAAAGACCCCGTTTACGGCTTCGATATCAGGATAATAGGACTTAGCAAACGCCACTGCTTGTGAAGAGGGTTCTAAGACAGTATTGCGTGATCCTGATACCTTTTCAGCAATAATGTTAGACCAAGCCCCAATGGCCCCAACATCAAGGGTTCGACTGATCACAGACCAATCTAAGCGGTCCTGCATGAGCCCCCATCGGAAACGCGCAATAAATTGTTGATGTTTGTTATGATGTTCAACAGCATTTTGCGCATTATAATAATGATTTTCAGAATAGCCTTCTGAATCTGTAAGCGATATCATTGGGTTTTCATAAACAGCACCGCATTTTCTGCAAGCACCCACTGAAATCACATCATGCACTTGCCGCGTATTTGAGGCGCTATCATATTTGACAGTCGGTAAAATAGATTCGAAATCATATGCGTTACAGACAGGGCATTTTTTTTCCTGATACGTTAACCCATCCAATGTTGATAACGGCACTCTCTTCCCCTTAAGCTGAAAAATCGCCAAAATTCTGCCATCCGTAAACTGGCAAATATAGTCAAACCTTACCAAGCAAACGGCATGCCATACCTTCCTTACACCCACTATGGTTACTAACTTCTAAACATTGCTGTGCTGTTAAAAAAAAATTTACCATAGGGGGTTATTAATATGATCACTGTATCGGTGTATATCGGCTTTAAACGGCCCATAAAGAAAGACCAACGACTGATGAATTACGTATTTCAGCACTATAATGATAAATTACATCATGCACTTACGGCAATCGATTCTGCATGTTGTGAAAAACTGACACAGGACATCCAAGACGCTTGGCATGAAGACAGGCAAATTCTTATTTGCGGCAATGGTGGTAGTGCAGCAAATGCCCTGCACTGGGCCAATGATTTGGTTTTTGGTTTAGCGTGTGGTTCAGGAAAATCAGGGATGAAGGCGCTTGCTCTGCCGGCCAACCAAGCTGTGATGACATGTCTTGGCAATGATATTGGGTATGAAAATGTCTATCAGGAACAAGTGCGCGTTTACGGCAAGCAGGGCGATATCTTGTTGGTGATGTCAGGCAGTGGTAATTCTCCCAATATATTAAATGCATTGAGCGAAGCAAAAGATAAGGGCATGCGAACCCATGGCATATTTGGCTTTGATGGCGGACACGGCCTGAATATGGTTGATAATGTCATTCACATAGCGGTTGATGATATGCAAATCGCTGAGGATGCTCAAATCATTTTAGGCCACTTTATTACCAGAAAAATCCGCCTTAACATGGGGCTTGAAAACCATTAAGTCTTAAAAACATTTGCTGTATACTCAAATCCATTCCCTGCACTAAAGATAGGTTGTCTATTCCAACACAGGTGCTTAATCTGATAGCATATATAGGATTAAAGGATTTATTATGAGTAATAACAATATGTTCACAGGGACTGAAAACTATGTCGCAACCGATGACTTGAAGATTGCGGTAAATGCTGCTGTTACCCTGAAACGTCCTTTGCTGATCAAAGGGGAGCCTGGTACTGGTAAAACTGTCCTCGCACAGGAAGTAGCAGGTGCGCTGGGTGTTGAACTGATTGAATGGCATATCAAATCGACAACCAAGGCGCAGCAAGGGCTATATGAATATGATGCTGTGTCGCGCTTACGCGATAGCCAGTTGGGTGATGAACGCGTAAAAGATATTCGCAATTACATCAAAAAAGGTAAGCTATGGGATGCCTTTGCCTCAGATGGCACCCCTGTGCTTTTGATTGATGAAATCGACAAAGCCGACATTGAATTTCCCAATGATTTATTACTTGAACTGGACCGCATGGAATTCCATGTCTACGAAACAGGGGAAACCATCAAAGCCATTAAGCGTCCTATTGTGATTATTACATCAAACAATGAAAAAGAATTGCCTGATGCTTTTCTGCGTCGCTGTTTCTTTCATTTTATCAAATTTCCTGACCGTGACACGATGAAAGAAATTATTAGCGTGCATTACCCAGATATTCAGCAAACCTTAGTGCGTGAAGCTTTAAATATCTTTTATGACATCCGTGAAGTCCCGGGCATGAAGAAAAAACCCTCAACAAGCGAACTTCTTGATTGGCTAAAATTGCTTATGGCAGAAGACTTGCCGCTTGATGTGCTAAAAAGCAAAGACCCTAGCAAACTGATACCACCCCTACACGGTGCTTTGCTGAAAAACGAACAGGATGTGCATTTGTTTGAGCGCCTAGCTTTCATGAACCGTCGCAGTCAAGGCTAGCCCTATGTTTACTGGTTTCTTCTTCGAGATGAAAGACGGCGGCATTCCCGTTAGTATTAAGGAATATTTATTGCTGCTTGAAGCAATGGAAGCGGGATGCGCACGTTATAATGTTGATGACTTTTACTATCTGGCCCGCGCCACATTTGTGAAGGACGAAAAACATCTTGATAAATTTGATCGTGTCTTTGGCAAAGTTTTTGAGGGTATTGAATTTATAGGCGATGAGACCGCAGAAATTCCCGAAGAATGGCTCCGCAAAATGGCCGAGCTTTACCTTAGCGAAGAAGAGATGGAAAAAATCTCATCCCTTGGGAGTTGGGATGAGATTATGGAAACACTTAAAAAACGCCTCGAAGAACAAGAAAAGCGCCATCAAGGCGGTAACAAGTGGATCGGAACAGCAGGTAAAAGCCCTTTTGGTGCGTATGGTTATAACCCTGAAGGCGTGCGTATCGGACAGGAGAAAGGCCGTCACGGGCGCGCGCTTAAAGTATGGGATAAGCGTGAGTTTAAAAACCTAGATGACAGTGTTGAGCTTGGCACACGTAATATCAAAATTGCCCTAAGAAAATTGCGTCAATTTGCCCGCGAAGGCGAAGCCAGCGAACTAGACCTTGACGATACAATCAAGCAAACGGCCCATAAGGGTTATTTGGATATTAAAATGGTGCCAGAGCGCCATAATGCTGTGAAACTTTTATTATTCCTTGATATTGGGGGTTCAATGGACCCGCACATCAAAATTTGTGAAGAGCTATTTTCTGCGGCAAAATCAGAATTTAAGCATCTGGAATTTTTCTATTTTCATAACTGTATGTACGAGCGCGTCTGGAAAGATAATTACCGCCGTGGCAATGATACTTATAGCACAATTGATTTAATGCACACTTTCCCGCACGATTATAAAGTCGTCATTGTCGGGGATGCGTCGATGAGTCCCTATGAAATCACTTATCCTGGCGGTTCCGTTGAACATTGGAATGAAGAATCAGGAGAAACTTGGATGCGCAAGCTTCTGGATGTCTATGGCAAAGCCGTTTGGTTAAATCCAATACCCGAAGAACATTGGACTTATGGCCAATCTATCCAAATGATGAAAACCATAATGGAAAACCGTATGTACCCCCTAACGATTGGCGGCATTGATAATGCAATGAAGGAGCTAAGGCGCTAAATGGCCAACCCAAAATGCATGCTTTGTGGCTCAGATGATATTCAAATTGTGAAGTCAGCCGTTTGGCCGATTATCGAAATGGGCGACGTTCATGTCAACTTCGGCGTATGCAAAGTGTGTAGCCATATCCAACAATGCCCGCCCCCACATCTTGATGCGCTTAGCCAGTATTATGCTAATTTTTCAAACTACACGATTTTGGATGCGAACTGGCAGCCACCAATAAAACCCAACAAAACCCAGCAAATCTATCTTGATATCGCTGAAAAATACCTACCAACTAAAGGACAACTTTATGAAATTGGCGCATCAATCGGTCTGACACTGCATCACTTTAAAAAAGCAGGATGGCGGGTTTCAGGGTGCGAGCCATCAATCACAGCCACAAAACAAGCCTCTGACTTTTTGAGCATTCATGTTGATACAGGTCTTGAAGAAAACTATTTGCCACATCAAGCCAATCTTGATCTGATTTTGATGTCGCATGTGCTAGAGCATGTTTTTGACCCCGCCGCCACAGTTAAACGCATTAACAAAGCCCTCAAAATTGGTGGGCACTTTCTGTTTGAAGTCCCGAATGCGAAAAACCCTGACACCTTACCCCCAGGCTGGTTTGCTTATGAGCACCTGTCATACTTCACCAAATCAACTCTTACCATGATGATGCAGCAGAACGGATTTGAAATTATCACATGCTATGAGCATGATACCCGTATTATTTACCCCGTAATCGGTATGCTAGTCCGTAAAATTTCTGAGGAGGAAAATCATGGCTTAGGTCAATACCCCTCGGGGCATAGTAATTTAGATAATATGCGCCGTTACAAATTGCATGATGACAAATTCTGGCAAGTGTCACACGGTAAAATCAAAAGCCAGCAACAACCTGTTTACATTTGGGCGGCTGGAATCCACACGTCTCAGTTACTGGGCGAAACAAATACGCTGGAAGGCACGGACATTCTTGGCATCATCGATAGTGACCCACAAAAATGGGGTAAATCACTGGACGGTTTCAGTGTACTATCCCCTGCTAATTTTCTTGAAAACTACCAAGGTGAGCCGATTATTGTTTCCTCATTTGCTGGGGCTGGTTCAATTGAACAGTATCTTTTAGAGCTAGCTATTAGCCCCAACACCATCGTCAAACTTTATTCAGAAATATAGTGATCTGTTGACTGATAATACAATATAAAATAGATTTTCAGGGTGTTTTATAAATACATTTAATAATTGCATTTAAGTATTAATCCCAGAAAAATGCGGGACTTAACAGGTAGAGGAAAACCATGAAAACAGTATCAATCGAAACTGCAATTCAGGCGCTCATGGCTGGTAAATTTATCATTGCCGTTGATGACCTTGATCGGGAGAATGAAGGCGATTTAATTTTTCCAGCATCGCTGATGACCACAGAGGCCATGGCGTTCATGATTCACCATACCAGTGGGATCGTTTGTGCGGCGTTGCCATCACAACTTGCCGAAAAATTCGAGTTGGTGCCAATGGCGGCTAGCAACACGGCGCCCCTTGGGACGCCTTTCACCGTATCGGTCGATTATGTACCTGGTTTGACCACTGGTATTTCAGCTGCTGAACGGTGTGAAACAGTACGGGCCCTAGCCAACCATAATTGTGGTGCCAAGGATTTTGCACGCCCAGGTCATATTTTTCCACTTCGGGCGCATCCTGGCGGTGTCTTGTTCCGAGCGGGGCACACAGAAGCTGCGGTCGACCTAATGGATTTGGCAAAACTGCCGCCTGTAGGGGTCTTGGCGGAACTTGTCAATCAAGACGGTACGGTCAAAAAAGGCGAGCAGATTGTTGACTTTTCAAACGAACATGATATTCCGATCATCGCTATTGATGAACTGATTGCCTATAATTTTAAGCGCAAAAATCTTGTACATAAGGTTGCTGAACAGATGATTGATACTCGGATTGGTCAGGCCCATTCTGTCACCTTTCAGACTGTATTCGATGAATTCCAGCATTATCTGCTTGTGTTCGGGAAGCTAGATACGAGCAAGCCCGTTCCGGTTCTTATTCACAGAGAAAACGTGTTTGAGGATATGTTCGGCACAAGCAATTTGATCGACGAGTTGGTCGAACCGCTTAAAGAAAATGGATGTGCGGTCTTCCTGTATCTCAGAGCAGGAGCGTCTGGTGTGGTGGAACGGTCTTCCAAGGAGACACATGAAGATTTTGACAAGGGTGAAGGCCATGAATCCAACATGCGCCGTGAACAGGCCTGGAAGGAAATAGGTTTGGGCGCTCAAATGCTTGATAATTTAGGGATCAATATGATCAGTCCCGTGAAATCTAGCAAGTACACATATGTGGGGCTTATCGGTTTTGGTATCACCATTTCACCTTGATCACCCATGGTTTCTGCTTTTAATGCCTCTAAAAATGAGAGGATTACCCTATCACCTGCTAATTTTCTTGAAAACTACAAAGGTGAGCCGATTATTGTTTCCTCATTTGCTGGGGCTGCTTCAATTGAACAGTATCTTTTAGAGCTAGATATTAGCCCCAACACCATCGTCAAACTTTATTCCTAGCATCAAAAACACTGAAAGGGTTGTTCATATTTCATTTATCTTAAAAAACCCTCAAGGATAGCCTTATATTCCTTCCGCTTCTTCAAGACGCGCGCTGCATTATGTCCCGCCCCTTCTACTATATGAACTGACTTACCTGCGTCTTGAAACAATTCTATTTGATTTGCATCTGGAGAAGCACCTCCAATAAAAATATGGACGTCAGAATTATATTTTAATTTAGCAAAATTACACCAACGTATGTGCTCTATCTTATCGGTGAACTGATTCCATCTTTTGTCATTATATGGGTCAGCTTGTGGCACAAAAGCATACACGCGCTCAATATCTGTTCTGACATGGGACGCTAACAAAGCACCCGATCCACCCATACTGTTACCAATTGCAAAAATACGCCTGCAACCATCACTTCTTAAACGCATTACTGCATCTTCTAGCAGTGCCTCAAAATGGTTATTGTTCCACCAGCTACGCTTTAAATCCTTTAAAAAGACGAGAGACGCCTGGCCCTCAAAGGATTTGCTAAACTCATTAATTTGGGTGCCCCCAAGAGCCAACCCAATGCCGCAAAAAGAAAGTATTCCAATTTTGCTTCCTGAGATAATATCATAATCTATTGCATAGTTTTTATTCGAATAAAAAACTGTCATATACTTCAATATTTTTACATTAAAATAACAAATATATGTTGAAATTATATTATACTAATTGTCAACACTAAAAGATGTTATTACCCTCCTTAAGATGAAGAGGGGAAAACACCATTCACCACAGCGCCGGCGATGACGCCCGTTGGATCAAGAAGGGCTCCAAATCAACTTTTGGTTATAGAAAAATTGTTGGCTACTGAGGGTTTGGTCGGTGTGACGAGGAAGGTTGCATTGATAAAATTC
>JABABO010000342.1 GCA_014238195.1 Kordiimonadaceae bacterium
GGCTGTATAGGCCAATATTTTTGACAATGCAAGCCAATACTTTGCCTTTGGCTGAATATGATTTATCAGTCACTTTACGGCGTTTAAAAGACACATGCTTATCAAAATCAAGCTATCTGCCATTGGAAAACCAACCCAGATCGCCTATATTCATCACCGTAACGAAAACGATTAAAAGTATCTATTATATGAGGACGATAAACTATGGCGGATAATGTTATCAGAACCGAAGATGAAGCCCCAAAGGGCAAACTGGTGAAATTATCTACGCTTTGGGGCTTTGTTCGGGCCTATAAACCTCAGTTAGCCCTTGCGATCCTGTTTTTGGTCATTGCTGCGTCCACAGTTTTAATCGTGCCAACTGCGTTGCAGGGTATCATCGACAAGGGTTTTTCTGGGGATGACGCTGTTGCAGTCAATGATTATTTTAGCCTATTTTTTATCATCGTCGCGGTCATGGCAGCGTCAACTGCCTTGCGGTTTTACTATGTCACTTGGCTGGGGGAGCGGGTGGTCGCTGACATTCGCAAAGCTGTTTACGAGCGTTTGATCACCCTAAGCCCTGAATTTTTTGAGGAAAACCGCCCGGGGGAGATTGTCTCCCGCCTGACGGCAGACACCACCCTTATTCAAAGCATTGTCGGGTCAAGCTTTTCAATATGGGCGCGTAATTTCTTGATCGCCATTGCGGGGACTGTGTGGCTGTTTATCATGTCGCCTAAGCTGATGGCCTATATCAGCCTTGGTTTTCCTGTGACGATTGTCATGCTGGTGTTTGTTGGACGGCGGGTCAAAACGCTCAGTCGGTCAAGCCAAGACCGTGTGGCTGATGTGGGCGCGCGCGCCAACGAATCCCTTGGTGCCCTTTCAGTCGTGCAAGCTTTCACGCGCGAACAAGCCGAAGCGTCACGGTTTGCAACAGCCGTTGATGATGCTTTTAAAATTGCCCGCAAGCGCATTCGCGTGAGGTCTATGCTGACTTTTGCTATGATTTTCCTGATTTTCGGCTCCATCGCGGCGGTGCTGTATAGCGGTGTGCAAGATGTGATCAGTGGCAGCATGACAGGCGGGGCGCTCGCGGCTTTTATCATGCGGGCGGCTTTTGTCGCTGGGGCTTTTGGTGCGCTCGCCGAAGTTTACAGCGAACTTCAACGCGCCGCAGGGGCCGCTGGTCGCTTAGCAGAGCTATTAAGCGCAGAAAGCAAAATCAAAGCCCCGATCAACCCCAAGAAAATGCCCGAAAAAATTACGGGCGATATTATCCTGAAGGATATTGATTTTGCCTATCCATCGAAAAAAGATCAACAAGCCCTGAAAAAATTTAACTTACAGATTAAGCCTGGGGAAACCGTTGCCTTAGTGGGTCCCAGCGGGGCTGGCAAGTCAACCGTTTTGCAATTGCTGTTACGCTTTTATGACCCACAGCAAGGGGAAATCACCATTGATGGGTTTAATGTCGCTGAAACCGACCCGACAGACTTCCGCCAGCATTTATCGCTGGTGCCGCAAGAAACCGTCATTTTTGCAGGCTCGATCATGGAAAATATCCGTTATGGCCGCCTTGATGCCAGCGACGACGAAGTCCGCACTGCGGCAAAGGCCGCAGCAGCCTATGATTTTATTGAAGCATCGCCCGATGGTTTTGATACCATGCTGGGCGAGCGCGGCACGCGCATATCAGGGGGGCAGCGCCAACGCCTTGCCATCGCGCGGGCTATTTTACGTGATGCACCTGTGTTACTGCTGGACGAAGCCACCAGTGCCTTGGACGCTGAATCAGAAAAAAAGGTGCAAGAGGCGCTAGAACATTTGATGACAGGACGAACAACGCTGGTGATTGCCCACCGTCTTGCAACCGTGAAAAAAGCCGACCGTATTATCGTGATGGATAATGGTGGCATAGTTGCTGAGGGCACCCATAGCGAGCTTGCTAAAAAAGACGGTTTATACAAACGCCTGTCAGACCTTCAGTTTGGGGACCTGAATTAACAACAGCCCATACTCACCAGTTTAATATGAAGCTCATAATTTCATTAAGCATAATTAAGTTGTTTTTTCAATTTTATATCGATATATGAAATAGATTACCTTGTATAAAGTTCACTAGATTTTATATTTATATGAATCTTAAAATTGAAATTTAAATCTTTAAATTTATACCTTCCCTAAGAAATCTTGATGTGCTAATAAAAATTAACCATAAGTTCAAACGCTGACTTAAAGCAGTATGATCATAGGTATAAACCACATTTAACCTATTTTGGGGAGTAACGATCATGAGCACTATACCTACAGACGGCAACGACACACTTGAGGGCACACTTGGCAATGATCTCATATATGGCCTGGCCGGCAACGATAGCATCAACGGCGGCGATGGCAACGATACACTTGAGGGTGACGCGGGAAATGATACCATTATTGGGGGCCTTGGTAAGGATAAAATGTATGGGCGCAAGGACCCTGATTTAGTGTATGGCGGCGATGGGGATGATACCCTGTATGGCGGCGATGGGCGTGACCGACTTCATGGTGGCAACCATAATGATCTTTTATATGCGGGAAATGGTGATGATGAATTTCAAGGCGATGAAGGGAACGATACGCTGTATGGCGGCGATGGCAATGACACACTGCATGGTTTAGATGACAATGATATACTATATGGCGGCAATGGCGATGACACTCTGAATGGTCACAACGACAATGATCTTTTATCTGGTGGCACAGGTGCTGATTTTCTGGATGGTGGCACCGGACACGATATAGCAACCTATTTTTGGGCGAATGCTGCAGTTTATGTTGATTTGGCTAACACAGCCAACAATACGGGCGAAGCTTTCGGCGATCTTTATGATAGTATTGAAGAATATCACGGCAGCAACTTTGATGACACATTCATCGGCGATTCCCTTGATGATATTTTCAGGGGCGGTGCTGGTGATGATGTTCTAACAGGCGGCAGTGGTAATGATACATTTGTGTTTGGTTTTGGTAGCGGCGATGACACCATCAGCGATTTTAAAGTTGGTAGCGATATCATTGACCTGAGCGAAACATCGCTAATTTATTCAGAGGTTATTTATTATCAATATTCGGGTAACATCGAAGACACCTACATATCCTATCGTGACCTTACAACAGGAACTACAGATACTATCATCCTAGAAAATGTCACTGCCGCTGATATCAGCATAAATGATTTTGTCTTTGCACCAGTTGTCTTTAAAAACCAAAGTAATTTTTCAGTTGCAGAAAATAAATCTGATGCAGTGTTTGACATTCGGGCGCATTTATTTGGCGGCGCAGTGGACGACGGTGTTGTCTATAGCATCACAGGCGGCGATTATGAGCTGTTTGAAATCGACAGCACGTCGGGGGAGCTGAGCTTTATTGTCGCACCCGATTATGAAAACCCCTCGGATGATGGCGCTGATAATATCTATGACCTGACCGTCACGGCAACGGATGTTGCAGGCACTGTCAGCGCTGAACAGGCCCTGACGATAACAGTCAGGGACTTGCACTGGGAAACAGAAACAGAGGTGTTTGATGAAATCCTTGACGATTCCACTGTTAATGCTAATGGCACCCTTGTCACCAGTGATGAACTGGCATTGGTGGTGGACCGCGTGCTGTGGGGCAATGCCACAATGGAAGGGCGCTACCAAGACGCGATACAAGCCTCTAATTTTTCCAGTACACCAGATGCGGCAGACGTGCAGGCGATTATTGATGAGACGAATTTAAACTTAGATGAACTGTTCAAAGATGACACAGATTTCAATGACCCCTATATCACCACATGGGATGTCAGCCGTGTCGAAAGTATGGATGGTATGTTTTGGGATGCCACTGCATTCAACCAAGATATCAGTGGCTGGGATGTTGATAATGTCACGGATATGAGTCGAATGTTCTCTCGCGCTTCTTCCTTCAACCAAGATATCAGCGACTGGGATGTCGGTAATGTCACGAATATGCGGGGTATGTTCGGGAGTGCCAAGTCCTTCAACCAAGATATCGGTGGCTGGGATGTCAGTAATGTCACGGATATGTATGCGATGTTCCGTGGGGCCAACACCTTCAACCAAGACATCGGTGGCTGGGATGTTGGCAATGTCACAATCATGAATTTTATGTTCGCTTATACCGGTGCCTTTAACCAAGATATCGGCGACTGGGATGTAAGCAGCCTTGAGGATGCGCGCTGGATGTTGGAAGCTTCTGATTTGAGCGTGGAAAATTTTGATAACCTGCTCGCTGGTTGGTCAACGTTAGACATAGATGCAGGGGAAACCAACATCGATTCAGGGGTAGAGCTAGGGGCTATTGGCCTAGCATATAGTGATGCCACATCGTACCAACAGCTTTCTAATGTTTATAGCTGGTCAGATTACGGATACCTTGTGAGCGGTGTGACGGTTGGCAGTGATACGTACGCTGAGGTCGTGGATGATATGCTTGATCAATCTGCGGCTGGCGGTGATGCGATTATCCACGGACTGGACGGCGATGATACCCTTAAAGGCGGGGATTTCAATGACACGCTTGTTGGCGGCGGCGATGATGATGAATTATCAGGCGGCAATGGTGCGGATCATTTTGTCTTCCGCTTTTATGGCAATACGGCTGTTACGAATAGGGGCGAGACAGGCCACGACACGATCACAGATTTTAACCACGATGAAGATGTGATTGAATTTGCGGGGCCGCTGCTGTTTGAGCGTTACGGCGATGTAATGGATGCGGCTACCGATCAGGAAGGCGGGGGTGTGTTGATCAAGCTAGATGATGAAAATACCCTACTGATTCAGGGCATCACCCTAGGCGACCTGACCTCCACGAATATCCTGTATGGCACACCGCCTGTTACTGGCGACACTAGCGGCAGTGTCGCCAAGGATGGTACACAAAGTGCCTCTGGCGAAATTGATATTGACGATCCAGGTGGCAAAAGCGACGATGATTTCATCTGGACGGTTGCCGCTGGCAGTCGTTACGGCGACGCGGCGATTGATGATAAAGGCGACTGGACTTTCACCTTGGATACCAGCATGGACGCAGTTCAGGCACTGGGTGGTGATGACAGCATAGCCACGAGCTTCCTGATTAAAGTCACCGATGGTTTTGGCAGCAATGTGCGTCAAACCGTGGACATCACGATCAAAGGCACTGAACCCGATGCGGTCATCAGGGGCGACGACGGGGATAACATCCTAACGGGCGAGGATGGCAATGATACGCTGGATGGCGGCGCGGGTGATGATAGCCTGTACGGCGGCGCGGGTGACGATACGCTGATCGGCGGCGCGGGTCATGACACTGTCAACGGCGGTGACGGTATTGATGCGCTCAGCTACGCGACCTCCGCAGACTCGATTGACCTTGACCTGCGTGGTTCTGGCCCCAATACCGATGGGGACACAATCCTGAACATCGAAAACCTGATAGGCTCTGATCATAATGATCGCCTGCGCGGCGACGATACCACGGATAATGTCCTTTGGGGCGGCGCTGGTGATGATAAGCTTTAC
>JABABO010000357.1 GCA_014238195.1 Kordiimonadaceae bacterium
CATCCAGTTCGCTTTGAATATCTTGTAAGCTTATAAGGCGCTCTACTTTACTGCCAATCATGATCTGACTTGCCGCTAAGGATAATTGTTGCTCCATATCATCGACTTTAAACGTTGCAAGGCGGCGCTCGCCCGCAGTCATAGTGCTGATCTGCTTGGCAAAGTCCTCACCAAATTGCTGTAAGTCTGGCAAACGGGTAACGTGTGCAATACCAAATAAGCGTCGGGCTGCGTTATTCCAAAGCGTTAACGTGCCATCACCATAAACCGATAATAATGGAATCGGCACATGTTCCATCAAGGCCTTCAAGTGCCTAAGTTCTTCTTCTTGACCCGCGCGGGTGCTTTGAAAACGATCTAGGATATCTGTGAAGGTATTGCCCAGTTCTTCAAATCCAGCCCCCTGAGCGCCCAAATTAAAACGCTGTGAATAATCAGCATAGCGGGCAGCGTCTAAAAAGCGCGTGATTTCGGCGTTCGTGCGCGATACGAATTGAAACACTTCAACTGTTTGACCAATCACGATAAAAGTCATCAGCAGTGTCGCTGCATGATAGCCAGGTTCAGTACCTAAATAAATCAGTAGCAGCAGAGAGACCATAATCAATGATAAGCGTAATCCTAGCAGGACGCTAAATCTTTTAAAGCCCATGTTTTTCCATCCTTCGATACAGTGCCGCACGGGTTAAGCCCAGTTCTTTTGCTGCATGGCTAATGTTATAGCGATGCCGCTTAAGGGCATGGGCGATGGTGCGCCGCTCAATCCGTTCTAAGTTTAAGTCTTCATCTTCATTCTGACCACCGTAATTTAAAGGTACAGATGGTGGTAGATTGGGTGTTGGGATGATGTCCCCAGCTTGATTAGGGGTAGGGGTTAATTGAAAATCCTTAGCCGATAAAACTTGATCAGCCGATAAAATAACCGCGCGTTCCACCGCGTGGCGCAAAGCGCGTATATTGCCAGGCCAGCTATACTGTTGCAGTGCTTGCATGGCCTCAATGCTGATGGTTTTACCCTGTTTATTATATTTACGACAATAAAGCTGTAGGAAATGCTCGGCTAACAAAGGAACGTCTTCCATACGATGCCGCAGGCTAGGCATATGTAATTCGACGGTATTTAACCTAAAGAGCAAATCTTGGCGAAAGTGAGTTTCGTCGTGTAATTTATTACCGCTGATATTGGTTGCGGCCACAATCCGTACATCAATTTTTTGCGGTGTTTGGTCCCCAACAGGGGTGATGCGGCGCTGTTCTAATACAGTCAGCAGTTTTGCTTGCAGTTGCAGGGGTAAATTACCAATTTCATCTAAAAATAACGTTCCCCCTTCTGCAGCAACAAGGCGTCCTATGCGGTCTTCTTTTGCGTCGGTGAACGCACCACGCTTGTGACCAAAAAGTTCCGATTCAAATAAGGTTTCACTAATAGACCCAAGGTCAACGGCCATGAATACTTTATTGCTGCGCCTACTTTTCGCATGAAGAGCGCGGGCGGCAAGTTCTTTTCCTGTTCCATTTTCGCCAAGAATAAGCACATTGGCATCTGTCGGGGCGGCGCGATCAATCATCGTTTGCACATGTTTTAACGCTGCTGACTTGCCCAACATCGGCTCGCTTGTGACGCTTGCGGCGGCAGCTAGGCCTTGATTAGCGCGTTTAAGCGTTGCAGCTTCCGAGCGACTTTCCCTTAATTTTACCGCAGAAGACAGTGTGGCAATCATTTTTTCATTTTGCCAAGGCTTGGCGATGAAATCCGTAGCGCCTTTCTTCATAGCGTCCACTGCGATATTCACACCGCCGTGCGCGGTGATCAACACCACCACGGCACTGGGGTCGATATTAAGGATGCGCTCAAGCCATATGAAACCTTGTGCACCGTTACTTTCCCCAGGGCTGAAATTCATGTCTAGTAAGATGGCATCGAAGCGCTCCTTCGCCATCAAGCTTGGCACATTCACAGGATTGTCGCAGGTGACAATATGCTGATAATGCCGCTTTAACAGCAGCTTACCTGCCGTTAAAATATCAATATCATCATCTATGATCAGAATACTGCCCGAAGACTTGCTCATCTGAATGGCCCATCCCTTTTCAATTCAATATAGCCAAATGCAGTGAATATTGATCACCTTATTTGGCTATAAGTATTTGTGTCGGTTCGACTTACCAATAAATAATGAAATCATTATTCATTGGTCTCGCTATATATTGTCCATTATCGTACACTAAGTGTGCGATATCGTACACTTAATTGTGCTCACTTCTGAGTAATAAAATATAAGCTATTGATTTATATATACTTATTTTAATGGTCAAACTGGCGCACGGTTTGCTGACTATAGGAAAAGGGCAAAAAATGGCCCGAGTTACGACCCCGAGTTACGACCCCGAGTTACGACCCCGAGTTACGACCCCGAGTTACGACCCCGAGTTACGACCCCGAGTTACGACCCCGAGTTACGACAGAACCCGAGTTACGACAG
>JABABO010000149.1 GCA_014238195.1 Kordiimonadaceae bacterium
ATATTTTACCGCTATTGATGCCTTAAAACAACTACATACGCATCCATTAAGCCCGCAAATAGCAGCGCCAAAACAAGATATGCAGCTTTTTTTAACAGGTGTCGGGGTGTTTGCTGATTATTATATGCCGTTTATAACAGGCCAAACGCTTAGCCCAAAGTCCCGCATTGACTATGATGATTTATGGCGCGACGCTTTGCTAGGAATTGAGAGCCGTACTGAGACCTTAGTTCTGCGCGATTATCATGTTGATAATTTGATGCTGCTTGATCCTACCCTGCCCTTAGTCAGTGGCGCCAGTCCGATCAATAATTGCGGCGTGCTCGATTTTCAAGATAGTGTAATCGGCTGTAAAGCCTATGATTTGATTTCTATTCTGGAAGACGCCCGCCGCGATATACCGAAGCCTATAGTAGAGGCAAGCTTGCAACGCTATTTTGATGGCGTCAGCAAGGCAGAACAAGCAGCGATCTGCAATGATATGGCCTTGATGGCTGCGCAGCGCCACTGCCGCATAGCTGGTGTGTTTGTGCGCTTAACGGTCCGCGATGGCCGTACCAGCTATATGCAACACATGCCCCGTGTTGTGCGCTATCTGTCCAAGGCCCTTCATAACCCACAACTGAGTAGGGTTCGTGATTTTATCATATCCCATCTGGGTAATGACCTTGGGGCAAGCCGCTTATAAGCTTCAAAGCGGTTAATCATTTCCCATGACACGGTCAAAAGTTGCTTCATAGCGCTTGATCATCGCCGTGTGGCTGTAGTTTTGGTTGGCTTTATCAGCGTTTGCTTTGCCAATTTCAGCGGCTGTCGCACCTTGCAACAGAAGCTGTCGCAGACTGTGACTAAGGGCTTTATCGTCTTTTCCGTTGATAAAAGGTTTATTGACAGGGCTGACCATATTTTTAATATCCCCAACGTCTGTCGAGGCTATAGGCAGGCCTGCGACCATGGCTTCTATCACACTCAGGGGCATTTGTTCCGTATCAGATGACAGCGCAAAAGCACGCAATCTAGGTAAAATAGCCTCGGGGTTGTCAAGGGGGCCTGCTAGAATCACTGTTTTGCTGACACTGGTGCGCTCAATAAGCATTTGCAATGCTGGGCGCATCGGGCCGTCCCCGATAATCAATAAACGCGCGTTCGGAATATTATCGCTGGCGTAATAAAAAGCCTCAATCAAGCGGCCTATATTTTTTTCAGGACGCAGAGCAGCAACAGTGCCAATAATGATGTCACTGGGCTGAAAACCGTAAGCAGCAATTAAACGATCGTCTGTGGGGCCAGAAAACCTTTTAAGGTCAACACCATTAGGGATAAACTCTAGGGCTTGATCCGATATGCGCCAGCTTTTTTTGGCTATTTTTTCAAGGGTATGCGACGGAAAAATGACTTTTGCGCAGCCCGAATAAATCAAGGCGCGAAACAAACGCCGCAGCAGAATTTCATGGCTTTGTTCTTCTGGTCCGAAACCATCTTGTATATGGACCATCGGGCATATGGGGCGAAACCGATTACTCATCGCCCATTCAACAGACCCCCAATTGTATGTGACCAATAAATCAGGCTTAATGCATTCCAAGTGCGATCGTGCTATTTTCAAAGCTTTTAGTGTTTGGCCTTTGGGGATATCTGGTCCCACATCTGGCATGCATTCAAGTGTTGGCATAGTGACAGCAGAAGCATAATCGCCATTTAAGGCAATAGCCATGTGCTTATGAGTAGTGTGCCCTTCGTTTATGAGGGTGGCAAGCCGCCGCTGGGAACCACCAATTTCAAGGGATGGAAAAACATGTAAAATTGTTTTTTGCTGCTGAGCCATAGCATCAGCTTAGAAAAGCATTTTGATAAATGCAAATACCTTCCTAGAAAAAGAAGAGTATGTTTGTTAAAATCTCCTGTATAAAGATCATATTCTGTATAAAGATCATGTTCATCTTCTATTCAGTCTGCTTTTGAGACTATTATTATGATGCTGAAAATTGGGAATATATGTCTACTATTAACTGCGCTCATGTTCATGGCCCCTTGGGTTGATACTGGGGCATATAACACTGCGTATGCCTTAAGCGAACACGATGAAGCCTTAAAGGCCATCAAACGCGGCGATATTTTATCTTATTCCAAGATTAAAAAGCGCGTCGAACTGCAATTAAATGGGCGTATGGTTGGTGAACGCTTGCGCCGCACCAATCGTGGCTGGGTTTATGAGGTTAGGGTACGCCAAAACAAAGGCCGTGTGGTCTTTGCGATTATCGACGCACGCACGGGCAAAATATTACAACAGAAGTAAGCCACACTTTTAACAACAGAGAAAAACAATGCGGATTTTATTAGTTGAAGATGATGCTGACTTGTCACGGCAAATGCAAAATGGCTTGAAAATAGCTGGGTATACTGTGGACCACGCCGACAATGGTGAAGACGGTCATTTTCTAGGCGATACCGAACCCTATGATGCGGCGATCCTTGATCTTGGCTTACCGATTATGGACGGCGCTAGCATATTGAAGAAATGGCGGCGTGATGGCCGCAAAATGCCTGTGATGATCTTAACAGCGCGTGATAGTTGGACGGAAAAAGTCGAAGGCTTGGACGCTGGGGCCGATGATTATTTGACCAAGCCCTTTGTAATGGAAGAACTGCTCGCCCGACTAAGAGCGCTTATTCGTCGCTCCGCAGGGCAAACCAGTCCCTTATTAGAAGCAGGGCCTGTTATTTTAGATACACGAAACGGTAAAGTCGCGTTAAATGGAACAGCGATAAAGCTCACAGCGCTTGAATTTAAGCTTTTGTCTTACATGATGCATCACCAAAGTAAGATCGTCTCGCGCACCGAATTAACCGAACATATCTACGCGCAAGATTTTGACCGTGATAGCAATACAATTGAAGTGTTTGTCAACCGCATCCGCAGAAAATTGGATGTACCCTTGATCACAACAGTAAGGGGATTGGGGTATCGGTTGGAATGGGAAGACGCAAAAGATTAACAATAAGGACCTTATGTGCAGGGGCGCTTTAAAAGATTTTTCAATTCGCTAACAGGGCGCCTATTGGTCGCAGCTGCGCTTTGGTCGGTATTAGCGCTGGCGATTGGGGGTTATATTTTGTCTTTTGCGTTTCGGTCTTATGTTCTAAGCGATGTTGATGCGCGCTTAGAGGCACAAATTGATACAATGGTTGGGGTTAGCGAGCTTGCCCCAGATGGGATGTTGCGGTTTACACGGCCCCTATTTGACCAGCGCTTCACCACACCTTATAGCGGCCATTATTGGCAAGTCAGCGAAACAGGACAAACGCCTTTTCGCTCCCGCTCGCTATGGGATCATGAACTCACCCCCGATATGGGCACTGTGTCTTTTACCCTGCAATTTCATAGCCACAGTGGGCCTGACGGCCAAGTCCTTAGGGTGGCAGAGCGTGATATTATTCTGCCAGAAGCAGAGCGTATTTTTCGGTACCAAGCGGCCCAAGATATGGGGGCTGTGCAATCTGCAATCGACCGTTTTTACGGCTTATTGGTCAATGCTTTAGCACTTATTATGGGGACAGTGACCTTGGCATTGGTGCTGCAAGTGGCATACGGCCTTGGTCCACTCAGGGATATTAGAAAACAGCTAAAAACCGTGCGCACCGGCAAAGATAGTCGCATTACAGGCAAATACCCCGCTGACCTTAGTCCGCTTGCCGATGAAATTAATGCCTTGCTAGGGCAAAACGAACACCTAGTGGACCGCGCCCGCACGCAGGTGGGCAATTTGGCCCATGCACTGAAAACACCGCTCAGCGTCATCCAAAACGAAGTAGCGGCGAGTGATAGTGAGCAGGCCGTGTTGATCAAGAAACAAGCCACCGAGATACGCGAACACATTGATCACTATTTAAAGCGCGCCCGCATTGCCAGCGGCAGTGTAGGGGCTGGGGTGCAGGTTGCTGAACGTCTGGCTAAAATAACCCAGGCCGTCAGGCGGCTGTATAGTGATAAAGACATTATCTTTGAAATAGACTGCCAAACAGCCTTGCGATTTAACGGTGACCAACGGGACCTAGATGAAATACTGGGAAATATCATCGAAAACGCAGGCAAATGGGCCAACAGACACGTACAGATAAAAGTGCACGTGCTAAAGGATAGCCCGATAAAGCCCATGTTACGCCTAACAATCTGTGATGATGGCCTTGGTGTGCCAGACGAGCGCGACCGCGCGGGCTTGTTTGAACGCGGTAAACGGCTGGACGAGCAAATGCCCGGCACAGGTTTAGGGCTGAATATTGTCCGCGATATTACCGAATTATACGGCGGACAAGCCAGCCTTGATGTTGCAGACCTCGGCGGATTGAAAGTGGTTTTAACACTGCCCTTAAAGGTATAATCTTCCCGCTTTTCATGCAGAGTACAAGCATGTCAAAGTATCCGACGAACCTTAAATTAAAAATAGATTTCAGCCCATTGATAATCAATATTTCCCATAGCAAACCATCAATTATATAGTTAATTTCTAATTTAGGTTATTGACTTAGTTGATCAATAACTTTAAAGTAGCACCTTAATTCGTTCTAAACTGGTATCATCTATTGCATGCGGAGGGTTATTGTGACGTTGAAAAATCTCTTACTATCGACATTAGTATTTCTTGCTGGTTGTTCTACATCTCCTTCGGGGCCTACCGAAGTTTTGAACATCCCTTCCTTTCATTTTGATCCCGAGGTTGTAGCCCCTGCGGGTTCTGCCAAATTGAATATTATTCTGGTTAACCCAAAATATGCATCTACTTTTAAATATTCTGGCGCTGAACCTTATCGGAGCTTTGCCAGAAGTATGGGGGATGACTTTGAAGAACTTCTCATAGCACGTGGTTATATTGTTCAAGGACCTTATGATTCATATGATGAAATTGTCTTTTCGGTAAAAGAAAATGCTGACCTTATCATAGAATCTGATATAGATATTACAGCTAATATTTCTGGTCTAAAATTGCGTCATGCTCCAAAATTTAACCTTCTTGAGATTATGGTAGCGCCAGATGGCGAGGCCCCTTTATACTATAATATTTCTGGGGCCATTGGGTTATCGGGTAAAGTTTCCATTAAAGCCTATGAACCAATGACGCAGGAAAAAATGTGGGTCAAAAGCGTCCCTATAGAGGGTGTTCGTGTCCCTGTTGCGTCTACTATAGCTTGGCGGAATGATTATATATCAAAGGGTGCCTATTATAGCGACCCAGGTATTCACAACCCTACACTTGAAGCGTTGCGCGGTGTATATGATAATGCACTTAGCAAAGCTTATATCTATCTTGACCCTCGCGAATTGCAAATGCTTAAGCCTGAGATTAAGCGCATTAAGGATAAGGTTAGGTTTTAAGGAGTGATTATTGACTAGAAATCGCTCTAACTCTAACCCGCCCGTGTTTGTTTGATCATATCAGCGCATTTTTCTGCGATCATGATGGTGGGGGCATTAGTGTTGCCGCCAATCAAACGCGGCATAACGGATGCATCAGCGACGCGCAGTCCCTCAATACCAATCACTTTTAGGGTAGGATCAACGACACTGGTTGCTTGGGCCGCTGGTCCCATCGTGCAAGTTGCCACGGGATGATATATTGTTTCACCGCTTTCACGCACCACAGCGGCGGCTTCGGTGTCATCCTTCACATTAACGCTGGGGTCAGGGATGACAAATTCATCAATCAGATCAGCAAAAGCAGGGGCATTGAGCATATCCAGCGTCATTCGCAGACCTTTGATCATCACCTGCATGTCCTCGCCCGCTGAAAAATAATTTGGATCAATTTTCGCGTGATCGAGCGGATCGGATGATTTTAAGCTAATGGTGCCGCGGCTGTGGGGCCGCAGTTGGCAAACATGCACGCCCACCCCGTGGCGGTTAGGTAGGGCCATACCATGTGGCTCGCTTGCAATGCCGTTGATGATGTGCATTTGAATATCGGGGCGCTCCAAAGCTGTATCGGTTTTTAAGAAGGACCCAACAGGGGTAAAACTGTCTGACATAATGCCAGGCTTGTTAAACAACCACTTGATGATTTCGTAAGCACCGCGGTGCGGCATGGCATATTTATAAATTGAAACGGGCTTCTTAAGGGTGGCAGTGGCCATGATATCATAATGATCCTGCAGGTTTTTGCCGACTGCTTTGCGCTCATGCAACACGTCAAGCCCAACGGCACGGATGTCATCAGGGTCACCAATGCCGCTAAGCTGCAAAAGCTGCGGGCTGTTGATTGCCCCGCCGCATAGCACCACTTCCCGTCCAGCCTTATAGGTTTTTATTTTGCCTTTGCGACTGAGTTCCACCCCGATGACTTTTTTACCCTCCAGCAGCACACGGCGGGCTTGCGCGTGGGTTAGGATTGTTAAATTTGGGCGACTTTCAGCCGTGCGTAAAAACACCCGCGCAGTATTTTGCCGCCGCCCTTGATGGATTGTACTATCATACCATCCTACACCTTCTTGGTCAGACCCGTTAAAATCATCATTATAGGGGTGTCCGCATTGTTCACCAGCTTTCAGGAAAGCGTCATTACAGTCTAGGGCCGATGTGTGTTTCGTTACTTTTAAGGGTCCATCAGCCCCGTGAAAATCACCTGCCCCGCGCTCTGACCCTTCAGATTTTTTGAAATACGGTAAAACGTCATCATACGACCAACCTGTGCACCCAAGCTGCGCCCACTCATCATAGTCCCGCGCATGACCCCGAATATAGACCATACCATTAATCGCCGATGATCCGCCAAGCACTTTACCGCGCGGCCAATAAAGGGACCGGTTATCAACATGCGCCTGCGGTTCGGTCCAATAGGACCAATTCCGCTTATTGGGGGGTACGACCTTCACCAGCATACCGGGCATGTTAATGGACGGCACATTATCACTGCCCCCAGCTTCTAACAGCAGAACAGATATTTTAGGGTTTTCGCTTAATCGTGCAGCCAAAACACTGCCCGCAGACCCAGCCCCCACAATGATATAATCGAATGTTGTATTATTTCCTGGCTGTGCCATATGGCCCCCTTCCTTAATGTGCTTATGATTTAAGTGCTTTAAGCGAAACTTGAAGCCCATCTTTTGGTTTCACTATGGGCAATATTTGAAAGCTTGGCTGATAATCCTTTGCCACAGTAATATCAAAATTCTTGAGCATATACGCAATAATAACTTTGGTCATCATATAGGCGAAATGCAAGCCAATACACATGTGCGCCCCGCCACCAAAGGGGACCCAAGCATATTTGTGACGGTCTTTGACCCCGCCCTCAATCGTAAAGCGCATGGGGTCAAATTTTTCTGGGTTAGGCCAGTGGCTTGGGTCCATATGAACCCCTGTTGGGCTGATCGCAATTTGGTAGCCTGCGGGAATAAGCTTGCCATCTAAGACCGTATCCTTAACACTGTGGCGCACTATTGTCGGTAGCGGGGGCCGCAGCCGTAGCGCTTCCTTCATTGCGAGTTCAACGATTTCCAAGCCAGACATTTGATCATAACCCATGGCCCCGCTTTGGTCTAATGCTGCGTTTGTGTCGGTTCGAATACGGTCCTGCCAATCTGGGTGGCGGGCAAGTTCTAACACCAGCGATGATAAACTGCTGGTGATGGTATCATGGGCTGCCATCCAGATAAAAATCATATGGTCTACGATCATTCTGGGGTCCAAATCATTACCAT
>JABABO010000123.1 GCA_014238195.1 Kordiimonadaceae bacterium
ATGGTGCATACCAACGTGCTTACTGCGTGCGGCGTGGACCCGAATGAATATCAAGGCTTTGCTTTTGGATGCGGTATAGACCGTCTTGCGATGTTGAAATACGGTATGAATGATCTGCGCGCCTTTTTTGACGCGGATTTAAGATGGTTGCGGCATTATGGTTTTCGGGCCTTAAATATGCCAACGCTGGCAGGGGGATTAAGCGCATGAAATTTTCATTGGATTGGCTGAAAGACCACTTGGAAACCAACGCAAATTTAGACACTATTCTTGATGCTTTGAATGCGATTGGCCTTGAAGTGGAAGGGGTTGAAAACCCAGCTGATGTGTTGCGGACTTTTACCGTTGCTGAAGTCCTGACTGACAAAAAGCACCCAGACGCAGATAAGTTGAAAGTATGTACCGTTTCAAACGGCACTGATAACATTCAAATTGTTTGCGGCGCACCAAATGCGCGGGCAGGCATTAAAGTGGTTCTAGGACGGCCTGGCGATTATGTACCTGGTCTGGATGTCACACTTAAGGAAGCAAAAATACGCGGTGTTGCATCCAGTGGTATGATTTGTAGCGCCCGCGAGCTTGAGATCGGCGACGAGCATGACGGCATCATCGAACTGCCACAAGACGCACCTGTTGGGGTAAGTTATGCTGATTACGCTGGCCTTGATAACCCAGTGATTGAAATTGCCATTACCCCGAACCGCCAAGACTGTCTTGGTGTACGGGGCATTGCTCGTGACCTAGCGGCTTTTGGGTTGGGGACACTAAAAATACAAAATGTTCTCAGCTTAGAAGGTACTTTTGAAAGCCCGATCAAGGTGACAACCTATGTGCCTGATTTATGCCCATATTTCCGTGGACGCATGATTAAGGGTGTGAAAAATGGCCCAAGCCCCAAGTGGTTAAGCGACCGTTTAAATGCTATTGGTTTACGCCCGATCAGCGCCCTTGTTGATATTACGAATTACATCAGTGTGGACCTTGGTCGTCCCCTACATGTGTATGATGCAACAAAGCTAAAAAGCGATTTGCAAGTCCGTTTGGCTGTTGTAGGTGAAGAACTAAATGCACTTGACGACAAAAGCTATACGGCTAACGGCGGTGAAACTGTCATCGCGGACGAGAGTGCTGTACTTGGATTTGGTGGTATCATTGGCGGCGTGGACAGTGGCTGTGAGATGGAAACAGTTGATGTGGTGCTGGAAGCAGCGCTTTTTGACCCTGTTTCGGTTGCTATGACAGGCCGCGAGCATGGCATTATTACGGATGCACGTTATCGTTTTGAACGCGGTGTTGATAGCCAAGCTGTTGACCAAGGCCATGATATTGCTGCGCAGATGATCCTCGATTTATGCGGTGGGTCTGCAAGTCATGCCTTCCACAGTGGCGAAAAACCTGTTTGGGATAAAACTGTTTCTTTTAGAAGCGAGCGTGTCAAAACTTTAGGGGGACTTGACTTACCCACAGAAAAATCTGTTGAAATTCTCACAACGCTCGGCTTTAGCGTATCAGGTAACGATCCCTATAGTGTAACTGTGCCAAGTTGGCGCACTGATATTGTTGGAGAAGCCGATATTGTTGAAGAGGTGCTTAGGATTTATGGCTTGGATAATATTCCAAGTGTACCCTTGCCATCGATTGATCACAAAGCAGGCTTAACACTGAGCTTGATACAAAAACGCGCGCGCGCTGCCAAACGGGGTCTTGCGTCGATTGGTATGCATGAAGCTGTGACATGGTCCTTTATGACCAAAGCACATGCAACATTATTTGGTGGTGGTGGTGAAGACCTTACCGTTGAAAACCCCATTAGCAGCGATCTGGACCAAATGCGCCCAAGTATTCTTGCAAATCTTGCTGTAGCATCTCAGCGAAACCGCGACCGTGGTGCGAGTACTGTAGCATTATTTGAGGTCGGTCAAATCTTCCTAGATGACACGGAAAAAGGCCAGCTTATGGTGGCGACAGGCTTGCGCGCGGGTCAAAAAACGAACCGTCATTGGTTGAACCAAAACCACGATGTCACGGTGTTTGATGCCAAGGCAGATGCCCTAGCTGTTCTTGATTTTGTTGGTGCACCATCAGCAAATATACAGGTCTTTGAAGACGCGCCAAGCCATTTCCATCCTGGTCGTAGTGGAACATTGCGCTTGGGCCCTAAAAATATTCTAGCAACCTTTGGGGAATTACATCCCCGTGTTTTAAAAGCCTTAGATGTCAATGGCCCCGTTGTTGGATTTGAGGTTTTCTTAAGCCGTGTCCCAGCCCCCAGAAATGCTTCAGCCCTAAAACCAGCTTTATCAATGAGCAATTTGCAAACAACAGAACGTGATTTTGCCTTTCTCGTTGATGATAATGCCCGTATCGGTGATATGTTGCGGGCCATAAAGGGTGCTGACAAACAATCTATTCAAAGTGTGACTGTATTTGATGTTTATCAAGGTAAAGGTGTGCCGCGGGATAAAAAATCTGTTGCCGTTTCAGTCTTGCTAGAACCCATAGAGGCCACTTTCTCAGAAAAAGATATTGACGCCATATCCGCTAAAGTCATTGCCGCCGCCGAAAAAGCTGTGGGTGCTAGTTTGCGTACTTAAAAGCAAGGTCAAGTTTCCTTTAATTATAGCCAAATGCGGTGAATATTGATCCCCTTATTTGGCTATAAGTATTTGTGTCGGTTCGACTTATCCCAAAGCACTGAGGGAATAATGATCTCATTATTCATTGGTCTCGCTATAGTAATTAAGGTTTAACCTATTAAGCATAACATTAGGTGGTGGGTCATACTGGCATGCGTTTGTATGATCTGTCTGCATGACAATTATTGATATTGGATCAATAAAGAAATGCAATTAACAATAATGATGTGCGTTTGATTGGGGGCATATCGCTTTATGTTGGATGAACAGTATGGTTTTTGGGTTAACGTTCAAGGGTAATATGAAAATCGCCCTGTACCTTAACCTTCAAACTACGGCGTCCAATACAGCAAAAATGGGATAAGCATTTTGGCTATGCAGGATACATCAAGTGTCAAGATACCTTTAAAGCTACGCCTTAAAGCGTGGTGGGAAGGCTATGATA
>JABABO010000359.1 GCA_014238195.1 Kordiimonadaceae bacterium
ATCAACCGCGGAAGGACCAGCACATCAACAGGATGCAAACCAATCGTTTTCATCGCATCAATTTCTTCGTATAGCTTCATCGAACCAATTTGCGCCGTAAAAGCACTGCCCGAGCGACCGGCAATGATAATTGACGTTAACAAAACCCCCATTTCTCGCAGGTGGGTAATCCCCAGCATATCAATAACAAAAATATCAGCGCCAAATTTTGCAAGCTGAATAGCCCCTTGGTTAACCATCACAGCGCCGATCAAAAAGCTGATCAATCCAACAATCCCCATCGAGCGCACACCAACCGCTTCTATCTGAAACGCCAGTGCAGTATAACTTAAGCGCATTGGGTATTTCACTAATGCAAGCAAACGCAACAACACACTGCCGAAAAAAGACAGCATTGACCCAACCGAGAAAACAATTTCTTCGGTGTTTTCACCCAAATCCCCAACAAGTCGCTTAAACCAGTGAACTTGATCTGGCATGATTGGGGTAGGCGGCGGACAGCGATCAACCACTAAAAGCAAATTTTTATGTTGACGCGGTACCCCTGTTAAAATGGCAGCGCCCGCATCATCCAACAATTTTGCATACCGGCGAATAAGGACAGCGCCAGTGGTGTCCATTTTTCTCACACCCGCACAGTCAACAACAGCCCCGCCTTTTGCGGCCTCAATAATTTTCGGCATTTGGTGGTCAATAAGTGCGGCATGATCAATGGTCCAATCCCCAAACAATTGCACAATCATTGAAGAGCCATGATGACTGAGCGCCACAAAATCGCCGTTATTGCCATCTATAAGATTGGATGTGAGCGTCATGGATGTCCTTTTTTGGTGCACACGCGTATCATGGGTAACATACTAAAGTATGATGTATAGTAGATTAGAGCATATTTCATAATTTTCTATATAATTTGTGTACTGGACTATGTTAAACCATGCGAAACACAGCATTTAAGTCATAATAAACACGCAGTGCAAAAAAAAACGGCGATTGACTTAAGAACGAAAACAATAATAAGTGTGTTGGACAAAATATGGTTAATGAAACAAAAAATCCCTTACACGCCTTTGCGCAGTGGACAGCTACCACCAGCAATATATGGTCTGAAACCGCTATTAGCCGTGCAGAAGCAGCCTTTATTGACATTATTGCGGTTATGATCCCGGGGGCAAAAGAATCTGTCAGCGAAAAAACATTTCAGCTTGCAAAAACATGGGGGGCAGGGTCTTGTACTGCCGTGGGTTTTGAAACTGGGCTGAGCGCCCCGATGGCTGCACTGGTGAATGGCACGACCGCTCATGCCCTTGATTTTGATGATAATTTTGATCCGGCCAAGGCTCATGCGACAGCCGTTCTTGCCCCTGCCTTATTAGCCCTAGCTGAGGACCGCAATCTTGACGGTATGGCTTTGTTAGACGCTTATATTGTGGGCTTGCAAATTATTGGCCGCGTTGGGCAAGGTGTGAACCCCTTTCACCGCAATAGGGGCTGGCATGCTACAGCTACCGTTGGCGCAGTTGGCAGTGCCGCTGGCTGCGCCCGCCTATTAAGATTAAATACCGAAAAAACCGCTCATGCCATTTCACTGGCTACGAGCATGGCTGCTGGTTTTATGAGCCAATTTGGCACAATGGCAAAGCCCCTGCACGCGGGCCTTGCTGCGAGCGGCGCTGTGAAAGCTGCCTTGTTCGCCGAGGCTGGCATAACGGCTGGCGATCAAACATTGCACAGTGCAACAGGGATGGGGACTTTGATGGTCGGTCAAGATGTGGAAGACCGCCGCGCAGAAATGAAGGGCCAAGCAGAGCACGGACAAACCGTGATCATGCGCACCGAAAAAATTGGCGAGCCGCTGATGATCGAAAAATACGGCTTAAAAGTAAAACGTTTTCCTAACTGCGGCAGTGTACACCGCGCGCTGGATGGAGTGTTGGAACTTCGTGAAAAACACGGGTTTAGGGCACAGGATGTACAAGCGGTACATGTCCGCGCACCAGCCAGTCATTTGCGCAATCTGATGTATGATAATCCAGAAAACGCGATGGAAGCTAAATTCAGCTTGGAATATGGTATCGCTATTGCTTTGCTATATGGTCGTGCTGGTCTGCCAGAGTATGAACTATCGACGATTATGAACCCAGATGTACGCGCATTAATGCCACTGACTACTAAGGACTATGTGGAAAAAATGGAAAGTGAATTTAGAACAGAAGTACATGTGACCTTAAAGTCAGGAAGTAGACTGTCAACATCGGTTCAAATGCCCGTCGGCAGTTCAAAACGGCCTCTCACAAATGCTCAACTCATGGGGAAATTTGATGCTTGCAGCGAAGGCATAATAGACGTACAAACTGCTATAAAAATAAAAAATATGCTAAGTGATCTGAAATCTGGACATGACGTCAAAACAATGATGGCTGCCTTGGTCTGAAACAAGTACCTATAGTACATAAATAACACTACAATAAACGACAGGGAGAAACTGATGACAAAAATAAATAAAAAAACCACAGCAGTCGTCCTTGCAGCCTCGCGGCGCGGCGCAAATGATAGCGTAGCACAAACCCAGCAGGTCAGCCACAAATGCCTCATCACGCTGGATGGTATGATCATGCTAGAACGTGTTGTGCGTGAAATGGTCGACGCGAAAGATATAGGCCGCGTTTATGTCTCGATCGAAAGCAAGGACCTGCTTGAAAGTGTACCTGCCTTAAAGACAATGCTCGCGGAAGGGGCTATACACTATTTGCAAAGCCGTGAAAATCTGTATCTTTCTATTTTAGGGGCTTCTGAGGATATTGATAATCCTTTCCCAATGGTTATAACAACGGGCGATAACGCACTTCATACATCGGAAATGATTGATCATTTCACAAGCGAAATATTTTCAAAGAAACCAGATGTAGCTATTGCGATGACCCCCTCTCAAGTGATTTTAGATGCTTACCCCGACGGTAAACGCGCCTTTCATAATTTAAAGGATGGCGGTTGGTCCAGCTGTAATCTCTATGCTTTGATGACTGAAAAAGCCCTTTCTACTGCGAAAGTCTTTGAAGGTGGCGGTCAATTTGGTAAAAAGCCCGCTCGCATTTTCAAAGCGTTCGGCCTTAGTTTTATGCTCATGTATAAATTTAAACTCGCCACATCAAACACATTGACAGATATACTGTCACGTCGCTGGGCTATTGATTTAAAATTAGTAAGCATGCCCTTTGCCGATGCACCGATTGATGTCGATAATCCTGGTGATGTGAAGCTCACAGAAAAAATTCTAAAAAAGCGCAGTGAAGGTGCTGGGTAATTAAGTGTATCTTATTTAAACCATTACTTTGATGCGGAGCATGGATTGAATCAGTCGCAAAAAATTAATATTCGCAATCTTTATCCTGAAATTGAAGCCTATAAAAAAGAGTGGCTAAAAACCGAGGACGGCTGCGAAATTTATGTTGAGCAATCAGGTAATCCTGATGGTCTGCCAGTGCTTTTCGTACATGGCGGACCAGGGGGTGGTACCATGCCTAGTCAACGACGGTTTTTTGACCCTGAAAAATATCATATAATATTGTTCGATCAACGCGGGTGCGGGCTTAGTAAACCACAAGCGAGCTTGAAACATAACACCACGTGGCATCTGATTGCTGATATGGAAATGATCAGAAAACACCTTGATGTTGATGCTTGGGTGCTTTTTGGCGGATCGTGGGGGAGTACGCTTTCGCTGCTCTATGCCCAAAAATTCCCAAACCGTGTGCGTGCTTTAATATTACGGGGCATATTCTTAATGCGGCAAAGGGAATTGAATTGGTTTTATGGGCCAGGGACAGGGGCCATTTTCCCCGAGGCTTGGGAGCGTTTTTCCAGTCAAATTCCCGAAGAAGAGCACGATAATATCATCAAAGCTTATTATAAACGTGTTACCGCCGCAGAATTTAAAGATCAGCACTTGCATTTTGCCTGCGAATGGAGCTTATATGAGGGATCAGCGGTTACCTTAGTGCCAGACGATCAACAAAAGTCGCACGCGATGGAGCCATCATTTGCCCTAGCCTTTGCGCGCATTGAAACCCATTATTTTGCCAACAATGGTTTTTTAGAATGCGATAATCAAATCCTACAGAATACAGAAACATTAAAGCATATCCCGACAACGCTTGTTCAAGGGCGCTATGACGCCATTTGTCCCACTGTATCAGCATGGGAATTAAAACGCGCTATGCCTTGGGCAAAGCTTAAAATTTTACCAGTAGCAGGGCACAGCGCATTCGAACCCCCAATGAAACATCAACTTATTCTTGCGACTGAGCGCGCATGATTTACAGGATAGGAACTGTACCAATGATACATCGGTTTTTGACTTTTACGGCGACTATTTTGATAGGCTTCATCGCTATGGCAGAAATGACAATGACCAATGCTCAGGCGAAGGCGCAAACAAAGGATATGCACTTTGATAAACCTTGGGTGCGCCACACAAATGGGCGCACGTCGTCAGCGGCAATCTATATGACGATCAGAAACGAT
>JABABO010000061.1 GCA_014238195.1 Kordiimonadaceae bacterium
TGCTAACATATACCACCGTTTGCGCCAGACACCGTAGGTAATAGCAGTGACCTGCTGAACCACTTCATGCAGGTTTAAGGAATTTGCCATTGTTAAGTTCCTTCGCCGCGAAATATCTGTGATATGTTCATGTCAATAGCAACCCTATCCTTCGCGATACCTTACAAGATGCTTTCTGGAATAATCAGCACATCACCAGGATAAATTTTTACATTCGCATTAATGTCGCCATCCTTAATCAACGATTCTATCTTCACTGAATATTCTTTTTGAACACCATTTTCAAAACGAACAAGCGTTGCGGAATCACCATCGGAAAATTCGGTTAATCCACCAACGCTGATCATAACATCCAGTAATGTCATATTAGCCCGAAATGGAATGGCTTGCGGGTTTGCCGCTTCACCGACCACACGAACTTGCTGCGAGAAAGGCCCAACAAAAGACCGCATCATCACGGTAACATTCGGGTTTGTCAAAATAAGCGACAGCTTTTCTTCAATATCGCGCGATAACTGTGACGGCGTACGCCCGGTTGCTGGCAAGTCATCAATGAGCGGAAGCGAAACCCGCCCATCGGGGCGTACAACAACCTCCAAACTTAATTCAGGATTGCGCCAAACAAAGATATTAAGGGCATCTAAAGGGCCAATGATATATGCAGGACCTGGTCCTTCATCTGGTGAAACCAAAGGGGCTGCGGGAAGTTCTGGGTAGCTTGAGCAGGCAACAAGCCCAAACGGCAATACAATAAGCAATAAAGATTTACGAATAAAATTAACGAACGTTTCAAGCAAGTGCATATACAGCTCCATTATCACTTTGATATCTTATCAAACAACGCCCTCAATCACCCCAATATGCCTTCTAAGTCTATCAAAAATCAAGATTTAAGTTTAAAAACGATAGACACTATAACCTTAAATTTTAATTTACATTTCATTACGTTCATCACGCTGAGCGTTCTCTGTGTGCCATTTTTCTTCTGCCGATAAAGTACTTTCATCATCAGCTTTATAACCCCAAAATATTATGAAACCGATAAAGAGGCAAAAGAATATAAAATAAAGAGTTTCCATTAGTCGCGCCTATTTTTTAATATCCAGTGATATGCTGTCGCTATGATGTGGTTTAGATCATTATGG
Organism: Kordiimonadaceae bacterium; assembly: GCA_014238195.1. Taxonomy (GTDB): domain Bacteria; phylum Pseudomonadota; class Alphaproteobacteria; order Sphingomonadales; family Kordiimonadaceae; genus JABABO01. The sequence continues at coordinate 1,146 of JABABO010000061.1, forward strand.
TGCGGCAGCCAACCAACTGCAGTGTAAAACCGATTTACATCCGCAATAACAGACCCTGCTTCACCGTCACGCATAGCGCCTATTTTATAAGGAACAGGCGAACCAACGATATTTTCCACTGCCTTTAAGACTTGTAAGACAGAATAGCCTTGTCCGTACCCTAAATTACAAATACCACTTTCGCCGCCATCATATAGATACCCGAGAAACGCAACATGAGCATCTGCGACATCCATAACGTGAATATAATCACGAACACCTGTCCCGTCTATGGTTTCATAAGCATCACCATAGACTGTCAATTCCTCGCCTAATCCAAGCGCGGCATTTATGGTCCGCCCAATTAGATGGTCTGGTTTCAGTGTATTTTGTCCATTGCGCAACTCATGATCAGCCCCAGCCACGTTGAAATAACGAAAAATGCCGTATTTATAATGCGGTTGATCCAAGCTTCTGCTTGTCTCTTGAATAATTTTCTCCGCAAAAAGCTTAGACTGCCCATAGGGATTCAAAGGGTTACACTGATGATTTTCATCGACCTTTTCACTAACTGTAGTACCATAGACTGCAGCGGTCGATGAAAAAATGAGAACCTTTACCTTAGTGTTCACTGCAGCTGAAACCAATGTTCGCGTAGCATTGGTATTATTATCATAATATTTCAAAGGGTCACGAAGGGATTCGTCAACACGAATAGAACCCGCAAAATGTAAGATACGATCAATATTTTCGCGGCAAATGATCCCACATAATGCGTCAAAATCTTGTACCTGCCCTTCATAAAAACGTGTGCCCTTGTGATAAGGCTTGATCATTCCCGTTGATAAATCATCTAAAACAACCACCCGTTCACCCTTTGATAAAAGGCTAAGAACAGTTTGCCCGCCGATAAAACCAGCCCCACCAGTGACTAATATCGACTTCGGTTTCTTATGTGCGCGCTCCATAAACTTCAATGCCACCATTCTCTAATTCAGCGCTTTTTGAAAAAGTTCAGCTTGCCGCCGCGAGGTTTCTTTCCAATCAAACTTCTTGGCAAATGCCCGAACATCATGGGCTAATGGCATGTTAACCAACACTTCAGATGTAATTTTAGCAATGGCAATAGGATCATCGCTATCAATCACCCGCCCAGCAACATCATCGCTGATTAAATCAACAGCTGAACCAACATCCCTAGAAACAACAGGCGTGCCACAGGCCATTGATTCTAATAAGACGTTTGCCCAGCCTTCCCTGTCAGATAATAACAACAAAACATCCACCGCGCTATACAGCGCTGGCATATCGTCAGGGGCCACCTGACCTAAGAAATCAACACGGCCTGCAAGTAAAGGAGATTTTTTCACTCGCTTTTCCAGCGCGGTTCTTAACGGGCCATCACCCGCAAACAACAATCGGCAGCTAGTGAGGTGTTCCAGAACATCCAACACTAAATCAGGCCTTTTACGGTCTATCAGCCAGCCTGCGACAAGAAGAGTGTGCTTTATCCCCAGTGCATTCTTTATATCTGTTTTCAAGAAATATTTGTCAGTTATGCAAAATTTTTGTAAATCGACACCGTTTCTAAGTGTATGAATTTTATCGTCCCTTACCCCATAAGATAGCAATTCCCGTTTTAGACCACTCCCAACCGTAATCACCGCAGCAGCATTTTTTATACTTTCTAATACTTCCTGCCGTGCCCAAGGGTAATCGCGGCAAATTTCCGTAACATCACTGCCACGCGCCGTTAAAACATAAGGCAAATTAAACTTCTTTGCTGTATTTGCAACTGCGACCCCATCAGGGAACAAATAATGCCCGTCTAACAAGTCCACCCTGTGACCCGATGCAATCAATTTGCTCAGCGCCTTGTGATAACAGCGTTCTAACATTGGCCGCAATAGCCGCATGCCAATTTTTGGAAGAACACAATACTTTGGGTGAACAACGGATATATCGTTAAAGTGCTCAAAATCTGGCGCTTGAGCGCTGCGTGCATATCGCCCAAACATTTTCCACGTAACAGGAAACCAAGGCACCGGTGCAATCACGCTGGCCTTTATAGAAGGCTCGTCCTTTAAAAAATTAAAAAGCCGATTGGCAACAAAAATTCCTAAGGATGGCTCCCCAGTGTGTGGGAACAAACTAGCCATAGTGACGATGGACATTACAGGTGGTTGATTTTGTTTTGCTTGAATGTCATTCACTCTTTTAATTGCCTGCGCGCTTCCTCTGCCCCATCAAAATCAGGGTCCAAGTTTAGTGCTTGCTCAAAATATGTGCGTGCTTGCGCCTTATCCCCCTTGGCTTGCAGCGCCATTCCTAAACGATATTTATACAGCCCTGACCCTGGTTTGCGGCGACTGGCTTGTTCCAAAGCCGGTAAAGCAGCCGCAATGTCACGCTGTGCTTGCAAGACAACCCAGCCATATGTATTCAAAATAAAAGGATCATCAGGTGACAACAATCGTGCCCGCTCAGCAAAAGATAAACTATCGGCATTTCCGACTTTCAGGTAAGCTAAAGATAGCGAAGCAAGTATCTGCGCATCTGCCAATCCGTCTTGTAAAATAGTCTGATAGGTTTTTATCGCCGATTGAATATCACCAAATCTTGTGTATAGGTCAGCCAATCTAACCAATACTATGCGGGAATCTATCTTCGTGCTTCCATAAGCAGCTAGGGCCGTAATCGCTTCACTATGCTGCCCTGATAACAAATAGGAATCTGACAATATAAGGCGCAAGGATGCAGTGTCATTCTGTGCAATTGCGTTTTTGAATGATGTTATCGCTTCGCCCAAACGCCCAAGGCCCAACAATGCATAGCCTTCTAAGCCAGCCTCAATATCATCTGGACGCTCACTTTCCTTTATGCTGTCAAA
>JABABO010000268.1 GCA_014238195.1 Kordiimonadaceae bacterium
AGGCCATCACCGTTAATATCCCCCGCACCTGAAACCGAATAGCCGCTTTGGTCTGTTTTATCTATACCCTGTAAGGCAAAGCCATTGCTACCATCAAGGCTGGATAGGTTCACACTTGCAGCATGACTATACCCATTTCCAAATACTACGTAACTTTCACCAGCCATATTAGTGCCGTTCGGGTCTGCTAGGTGCGCCCCAATGATAATATCGCTTAGACCATCACCATTGAGATCCCCAGCATTCGCAACGGAATGTCCACTATTGTCACCTAGGTCGATACCTTTAAGCGCAAAACCATTACTGCCATCCAAGTTGGCAAGGTCTATAACACTATCAAAACCACCTGTGCTGCCGAATATGACAAAGCTTTCGCCTGCCTGATTTTGTCCGCTTAAAGGTGAACCAATGACAATATCATCAACACCGTCGCCGTTGACATCCCCAGCATTTGATACGGAAACCTTGTGTTGGCTATTACCGTCGATACCTTTAATAACAAAGCCATTGCTGCCATTCAGGCTGGAAAGTTCATAGGATGCTTGCGCTGTGACAGGTGGTACTTCAAACACGTCGGTTACGGTTATTGTTATTGTTTGTGCCGCGTTTGCTGTGCCATCATCGGTAAAAGCGCTCACGGTCAATTCATAAACGGCGTTATTGTCTGCATCAGTATTAGATTCGTAATCGGGTGGGCTGATAAAGCTAAGCTCACCCGTGAGGGAATTAATGGCGAAATCATGCTTGTCAGCACCGCCAGTGATATCATAATATATGCCATTATCAGGAACATCGTTGTTTAATTGCGCCTGAATATCCAATACAACACCCGTGGTATTTTCTTCTACTGATATGGTGTTTTCATTATTAAAGGTGATTATTGAAGGGGTTTGTCCGAGCAAAGCAGGGCCACCGAAAATCACATAACTTTCACCCGCATTTGTGTTGGTAAAGGGGTGTGCCCGTTGCGGTGCCCCAATAATAAGATCATCATAACCATCGCCGTTGACATCCCCAGCCCCAGAAACAGAAGCGCCACTACCATCGCCCGCATCAATACCATTGAGCTTAAAACCATTCGCGCCATCAAGGCTGGATAAGTTTAATGCCCATGTAGCAATACTACTGCCGCCAAACACGATATATGTCTGGCCAGAGCCCTCACCATTTGGATCAGCACCAACAGCCCCAATAATCAAGTCGTCGCAGCCATCGCCGTTCACGTCACCAGCGCTAGAAACGGAACTGCCACTATAGCTGCCAGCATAAATGCCTTTGATGACGAAGCCATCGCTGCCGTCAAGGTGGGAGAGTTCAAGCCTAGCACCAAAACCAAAACTTGTCCCAAACACCACATAAGTCTCACCCGCCTTAGCGTTGCCATTAGTATCTGCACCCCAAGCCCCAATGATCAGGTCATCGTAACCATCACCATTGACATCCCCAGCATTGGATACGGCTAAAAGATGAGAGTCGTGTATATCAACACCTTTGATGGCGAAGCCATCGTTGCCGTCAAGGCTTGAAACGTCCCTCGTAATATCAAAACCGCCGC
>JABABO010000330.1 GCA_014238195.1 Kordiimonadaceae bacterium
AAAGCCGACTATCACTGCCCGCTTTTAAGCGTTCCAGGGCTAATAGGTGAAGACCTGACAACGCCTTTTGAAACACCGTATTTATTTGCCGATAAGCAACGTGTTTCCATATGGGCCAAGAAATTCAAAAATTTCAAAGGTTTAAGAATAGGGGCCACATGGCAAGGAAGCCCGACGTTTAAAAAAGACCGACTACGATCTTTTCCACTGGAACAGTTTGCACCTATTGCAATGATTGATGGCGTTTTGTTGATCAGTTTACAAAAGGGTGATAAGGGCGTTTCTCAGATAAAAAACTTCCGTAAAAATTATCCCATTATTGACCCAGAAGACATGCTGAAAGGCGACAGCGATTTAATGGATGCCGCCGCGATTATGATGAACTTAGACTTAGTCATAACAAGCTGTACGTCTATCGCGCATTTAGGCGGTGCCCTCGGCGTGCCGACATGGATTGTGCTGGGCAAAAGCGCCGATTGGCGTTGGTTCCAAGGGCGAGATGACAGCCCTTGGTACCCATCGGTTCGTTTGTTTCGCCAAACAGAATACGGCGATTGGAACGGTGTATTTCAGCGTGTCACCGCATCTGTGCACAAGGCAATGGCCAAACAAAACACTTAGACACTATATGTTATATTCATGTCCCCAAGATCGCTTACAGTTAATCCAGTTAACACTATTGTTGCGCCAGCACCTAAGGTTACCAGCAGGCCATTGCTTGTGTCTTCAGCCACACTTATTAGTGCATTAATATCCGCAAAACCTGTAGAAGATAAATCGAGTATATCTTCACCAAGATCAAAATCAGTAATTTGATCGTTGCCGCTAGAAAGCGTGAAGCTAAAGGTATCCGCACCGCTGTCACCAGTGAGTTGATCATCATCTTCACCGCCCCATAAGATGTCATCACCGTCCCCGCCAAACACAGTATCTGCCCCTGTCCCGTTAAAAAAGACATCCGAACCAGCGTCGCCGTAAATAACGTCATCCCCACTGCGACCGCCTAATGTGTCATCACCAGTACCGCCATTGATGGTATCATCGCCGCCACCGCTGTAGATGACATCGTTACCCTCATCACCGTTAACACTATCAGACCCACCGCCGCCGTAAATAACGTCATCACCACCACCGCCTGAGATCGTGTCATGACCCGCACCGCCATCGATCGTATCATTGCCTTCATTACCAGCGACATAATCGTTGCCATTGCCTGCTGAAATATCATCACCCGCCAGACCAAATTCCAATGAATCATCAAAATCAGTGGGGGTTATCAGGCCAAGCTGCAAGGCTTCACCGCCAAACACAACATAGGTTTCCCCAGCATTACTGCCATTTGAATCCGCTAATCTTGCCCCTATGATAATGTCATCATAACCATCACCGTTAATGTCACCAGCGCCTGAGGCAGCCCAGCCACTATAGTCACCCCTATCAATCCCGTTCAGTTTAAAGCCTGTGTTGCCATCCAAGCTGGATAAATTGATAGCTGGTGTTGTTGTAAAGTCATCCGCCCCAAAAACCACATAGGTTTCACCCGCACCACCGTTCGCATTATAAGCCCCAATGATGAGATCATCGTAGCCATCGCCGTTAACATCACCAGCAGACGAGGCTGCTGTATAACCGCTTTTATCCCATGCATCTATGCCCTGAAGGACAAAACCATTGCTGCCATCAAGTGTGGATAGCTCAAGTGTCGCAGCGAAGCCGCTAACCGCACCAAACACCACATAGCTTTCACCAGCTTTATTGGTGTTATTTGGGTCGGCTTCCGGGGCCGAAATAATCAGGTCATCGTACCCATCACCATTGACATCACCAGCACCCGACACGGAATACCCACTATAGTCACCCTGTTCAACGCCATTAATTTTAAAGCCATTGCTGCCATCTAGCCCAGCTAACTCAACCGACGCACTGAAGCCACCCTCGCTACCAAACACCACATAAGTTTCACCAGAATTTTCGCCATTTGGATTAGCCCCATAAGCCCCAATGATCAGGTCGCCGTAGCCATCACCATTCACATCACCAGCACCCGATACGGACAGACCGCTATAGTCATACGCATCAACACCATTCAGGATAAAGCCGTCACTACCATCCAAGGCGGCAAGATCAATGGAAGCCTCAAGGGTGCCCGCGCCAAAAACCACATAGCTTGCACCCGAAGAAGACCCATTCGGGCTTGCATAACTGGCCCCAATGATCAGGTCGCTGTAGCCATCGCCGTTAACACCCCCCGCGCTGGATACCGACCAACCACTGGCATCATTATCCACATTACCATTGAGAACAAAACCATTGCTGCCATCAAGGCTCGATAGGTCCACAATTGCTGCAAAATTGCCTTCTGTGTCAGTATCTTTGCCAAATACCACATAGCTT
>JABABO010000360.1 GCA_014238195.1 Kordiimonadaceae bacterium
GACAGGCGCACATAATTTGGAACCAGTTCTGGAAAATCTTCAACAGACATCGGTAAGTATATCGTATACATTCTGCGTTTTAGGGAAGAATGATATTCAGCGAAATCCGTAATAATATTATGCCATGCCTGAAACAGGCAAGGCGTCATCAGCTTAAGATATATTTGATCTGCATTTCCAATATACTGCGGGAAGGAAATCTGTACTTGGCATTCTGCATTGATGGCCAATATGTCGCGCACACCGTGGCCCAGTGGCTGATCTTTTGCATCGCCATAAGGGGTGAGAATGCTACCAAGTTGACCGATATAGTCTTGGGCCGCAGTTTGATCAGTTGCTTCCGTTTGTGTTGGTATGGCAAAAGCATTTGAATTTAAGAATAAACACATAATGAACAGGCACCCCAAATGCCTGATAGGTGTTATTATCGCAAATTTTAATTCAATAACCATAAGCTGACCTTATGCGCTTCTTTAAAGTACCTATGATACTTCGCTTGTGACATATCAATATTATTCCGCATTGTCCCATTCCATATATTCACATGGCCTGTTGCATCCTCCCATTTTGCTTCAAAGACCATCACGCCTTTTTTATTCAAAAATTTTGAATAATCAATAATAGTATAAGAACTGCTATCTTGCAAGGAAGTCTTATGATTTTCCACAACGATATCCGCAGGGCCCCACTGGGCAGGGATATATTTTAGCAGATATTTAACACGGTATATATGCCAAATTTGTTGACCATTCGGTCGTTTATGACCACTGGAAGATGTCTGCCCATCAACATATGGTATATAGTGTCCAATCTCGTTCAAGGCATGCGAAATGCGGATGGCACAAAAGTTTTTAAAGGTGCCAGCTTGCACATTTTCCAGAACTTTACCACCCAGAATTTCAGCAATGGTTGGCTGACTGGGTACTGCTTTATAAAAAGCATTATTGAGCGCATCAAAACTAGGTCGTTTACGGGCCATGGCATCTGTCATGATGCCATTATTAATAGCAGCGTACAATGTCGCTTTTGTCGCTGGCTCAGCTGTAAAGAAGCTTTCCATTAAAATACGGGCTGACCTTTCATCGCCCTTCAAAATCGCTTCCGCCAAGCTTGTACAGCAAGCCTGCAAGACTGGGTCTTGCGGTTTTTCCTGTAAGCCGAGTATTTCTTTATGCTTGTTGCTAAAGACTGGTAGGTTTTTCAAAACCTCTTCCTGATGTGTGGTGGTGAGGGTGATGGTTTTACCGTCAACACTATCGGCGCTGTGCCAATTTTTATGGGCTTTGAACAGCCGTATAGCGTCCTGCAACACTGCGTTCGGGGCGGGGGCGCTGGCTGGCACACCGACAGAATTGATCATCAGCAGATCACTGGCACTTAAGCGCACGCTAAAGCGCCCGTCCTTGGTGACATTGGTGCCCGATGGACTGAGCACAAGGCCGTATTGCTGCTCAATCTTGGTTAAAACATCACTGAGCGCTGTAGCATCATCAGGCAGCAGCGTTAAGCCCTGCACCGCCTGCAGGCTGGCTTGCAGCTTAGATTTGGATTCTGGCGTGCGCACAGCAACAGCAAGCCCAGCCCCACCGTTATGCCCCACCACATGCGCCCCAAAAGGCCGCAAACCAGCCTTATAGACACTAGGCACCGCCTGCAGCAGCATGTCAAATATCTCGCCATTACCAAAGCTGCGGGTGAAGGTTTGCGGGTTTGCCTGAAGGCGATTTAGGGTTTCTTACGGCTTGCGCAA
>JABABO010000348.1 GCA_014238195.1 Kordiimonadaceae bacterium
GGGAAAGCTGCAGTATGTGAAAACCGCCCAAGACCTGCGAAAGGTCATAGTGGAACGCGCGAAGGGTATTGAAACTGTCGGGGCCATATATGGGTTGGAAGGGGCGCACCCCTTGGAAGGCAAGCTGAAAAATCTTGATATACTCTATGATTCTGGTGTGCGTATGCTGGGCATCACACATTTTTTTGATAATGAACTTGCGGGAAGTTTACATGGCATTAGCGGTGCAGGGCTCACCGATTTCGGCCGCGCTGCGATTATCCGTTCGCAACAGCTTGGTATGATCATTGATCTGGCTCATGTCTCTGAACAAGCAGTATCCGAGATACTTCCTTTGCTGAAACGACCGCCTTTAGTATCGCACACAGGTTTCAAAGGTCACTGTGATACGCCGCGCAATATAAAAGACAGTTTAATGCAGGATATAGCAAAAGCAGGCGGGGTTATTGGTGTTGGTTTTTGGGATAAAGCCATTTGTGATGTAACACCTGCCAAGATCGCGGAAGCCATCCAATATGGTGTTACTCTCGTTGGTGTTGATCATGTGGCATTAGGCTCAGATTTTGATGGTACTGTGACAACTGCCCTTGATTCGTCTGAAATGGTTGCAATTACAGGTGCCCTGTTGGATATCGGCATGAGTGATGGTGATATAAGAAAAATCATGGGGCAAAACACTCTTAACTTCTTTTTAGCGTACTTACCAATCGAGTGATAATTGCTTATGCCTAGGTTCGATTTGATGGCTTCATCTATGTTAGACCAAATTTAGTCAGACCCGACATATAGCCAATTGCGGTGAATATTGGTCACCTCATTTGGCTATAAGTCTTTGTGTCGGTTCGACTTATCCCAAGGGACTTTGCGAATAATGAAATCATTATTCATTGGTCTCGCTATTGATGAGATCGCAATCCATACGATACTTGCCACTTGCTTTAGAATAAAATGTTGTTCACCGTTAGGTCACTAAGCGAGGCCGCTTCTATAAAAATTGATTGACTGTCATTAAGATTAATAAGAACACCTGCGCGACCATTTTGGATCGTTTCGCTCAAAGCTGTAGCCATGTCTTCAAAGCTGTTAAAACCTGTGCTAACAAGGCTTAGATCTAAAATGTCCTCACTGGTATTAAAATCAGTCACTGTGTCATGACCACCATTATTTGCAAAGACAAAGGTGTCTGCACCCAAGCCGCCAGTTAAGACATCATCGCCTTCGCCGCCTACTAATCTATCATTCAGCATTGTTCCAACCAAGGTATCGGCGCCATTAGTACCGCTTAGCTGGCTAGCAAGAAACGGCCCCCCAAAGATAACATAGGTTTCACCTGCGCTTTCAAGTCCGTTCGGTTCAGCTTCAGATGCCCCAATAATCAGATCAGCATAACCATCCCCATTGATATCGCCACCGCCAGCGACAGACGTACCGCTCTTGTCGCCTTCACGAATGCCACTCAGTTTAAATCCATTGCTGCCGTCAAGGCTAGAAAGTTCTATGGCAGAGATAGAAACCAAGTCTCTGTTAAAACCAAAAACCACATAACTTTCGCCTGTATTGATCGTATTATTTTGGTCACTGCCAGAAGCTCCGATGATCATATCATCATAGCCATCGCCGTTTATATCACCCGCACTTGCGACCGAAATACCGCTATAATCATCAGCATCAATACCTTTCAGGCTAAAGCCATTGCTGCCGTCTAAGTTTGCTAGGTCTATAGCTGCATCAAATCGGGTGCTCGCCCCAAAAACGACGTAGCTTTCACCTGCATTATTCTGCCCATTTGGATTGGCATGCCATGCCCCAATAAGCAGATCACCGTATCCATCACCGTTCACATCACCCGCATTTGATACGGCGTAGCCACTCTGGTCACCATCTGCAATACCGTTTAATTTGAAGCCGTCATTACCATCAAGGCTTGATAGCTCGATCACAGAAACAAAGCCACTACTGGCACCAAACACCACATAGCTTTCCCCTGCATCATTATTAAGTGTGTCGGCACGAAAGGCCCCGATAATAATATCGCTGTAACCATCGCCGTTAATATCGCCTGCACTTGAGAGGGAGTAACCGCTTCGGTCACCGCTATCAACACCGTTGAGTTTAAAGCCATTAGCGCCGTCAAGGCTGGAGAGTTCTAACACAGCATTTAAGCGACTATTGCTACCAAACACTAAGTAACTTTCACCCGCATTGCCATTGTTATTGGGATCAGCACCACGCGCACCCAGTAACAAATCATCATATCCATCCCCGTTGATATCCCCAGCACTAGAAATAGAAAATCCGCTGCGGTCACCGCGATTAATCCCATTCAGTTTAAATCCATCGCTACCATCAAGGCTGGAAAGCTCCATCGTATGATCAAATGGACTGCCCTTGCCGTATATTACATAGCTTTCACCGATATTATTTTCGCCATTTAAGTCTGCCTTAAACGCCCCAATAGCAATGTCCCCGTAACCATCCCTATTGATGTCCCCAGCATCGGATACGGACCAACCACTATAGTCATCTGCATCAATTCCACTCAGCTTAAAACCATTATCGCCGTTAAGGTTTGACAACTCTATACTCGGGGAAAAACCATCACTGCCACCAAATACCACATAGCTTTCCCCTGCATTACGGATACCATTCGGGTTTGCGCGGTAAGCACCTATAATAATATCATCGTAGCCATCGCCGTTGATATCACCTGCATTCGATAAGGACCAGCCGCTATAGTCACGCTCAGCAATACCATTGAGTATAAAACCATTGCTGCCATCAAGGCTGGATAACTCATACGATTTTTGATATCCAAATATTGGTTCTCCTAGCTGGTTGGTTACAAAAACCTCAAGCGTTTGTGTGTTGCTAGCAGTATCAGATTCTGATGTTGCTGAGATCGTTAAATAATAATGATTATCTTCGTCTTTATCTAATGGATTTTCATAATCGGGTGCTGTGATAAAGCGAAGCTCACCTGATGAACTATGAATGGTGAACAAGGATTGATCTTCACCGCCTGTGATACTGTAATTAAGGCCTTCGTCGTTAATACCCCCATTTAAACGAGCATCAATATCTAATATAACATCTATGATATTTTCTTGGACGGATATAGAGCTGGCATTATCAAATGTAATCTCAGAAGGCTGGGGTAAAAGATTGGGCCCGCCAAAAACAAGATAACTTTCACCTGCATTATTATTGCCGTTTGGGTCAGCCTTATAAGCGCCTATAAGCAGATCGTCGTAGCCATCACCGTTGACATCCCCTGCACCAGATACGGAAAAGCCACTCCAGTCACCTGCATCAACACCGTTCAGTTTGAAGCCGTCGATACCGTTTAAGTTAGATAAATCGATTGTTGGTGTCAGGTCATCGCCGCCAAATACCACATAGGTTTCGCCAGCGTCTTTACCGCCATTTGGGTCTGCGCTGTAGGCACCAATAATCAGGTCGCCAAAGCCGTCACCGTTGACATCACCTGCGCTTGAGGCAGATATACCACTATTGTCGCCAGCACGACTGCCGTTAATGACAAAACCATTTGTTCCATCCAAGCCCGTCAGTTCTATAGTTGAGCCAAAACTATGGCTACCATACAGAACATAAGTTTGGCCGGCATTATCGTTTGCTAGGAATGCCCCAATGATCAAATCGTCGAAGGTGTCGCCATTGACATCGCCTGCGTTGGATACCGAAATACCACTATAGTCATAGCGATCAGTCCCTTTGATGACAAAACCATTGTGTCCATCTAAACTTGACAGGTTTATTGCAGCATTAAAGTGACCACTTGCACCAAATACAACATAGCTTTCCCCTGTGTTAACATTGTTTTCTCGGTTCGCGTAAGGCGCCCCAATGATAATATCACTGTAACCATCACCGTTCACGTCACCAATAGTTGACACGGAATAGCCACTCATATCACCCGCATTGATGCCATTGATTTTAAACCCATTACTCCCATCTAAACTTGATAGTTCAATACTGAATAGAGTGTCGTCACTAAACCCAAATACCACATAGCTTTCCCCTGCCATTTGGCCATTTGGGTCAGCAAAGTGAGCACCAATGATCACATCGCCAAAACCGTCGCCATTGATATCGCCAGCATCTGAGACGGAATAGCCACTATAGTCAAACGCATCAATTCCTTTAATGACGAACCCTTGACTACTATCAAGACTTGATAGATTTACTGTTGGTGCAAGGTTCGTTTCCTTACCAAATACCACATAGCTTTCCCCTGACTTCTGATTATTTGGACTTGCATTTCTTGCCCCAATAATTAAATCACTGAGCCCATCACCGTTGACATCGCCAGCACTGGATACGGCAAAACCACTGCGGTCCTGAGCACCTACGCCGTTGATGATGAAACCATTGCTACCGTCAAGCCCTGATAGCTCTAGAACTGGGTGAGCGTTATTGCTTTGCCCAAACACCACATAGCTTTCACCTGTATTGTTATTGATACGTGAAGTTTGGTCTGCCCAGTGAGCACCAATGATAATATCATCGTACCCATCGCCGTTGACATCACCAGCGCTGGATACGCTACGCGCACTTTCGTCGCGGCGGTTTATACCGTGAATAATAAAACCATTGCTACCATCAAGATTTGAGAGTTCATATGATGCTTGATAGCCAATTACCGTCTCCACCAGATCATCCGTAACTGTAATTTCCAGTGCTTGAGTGTTGGTCTCTTGGTTAGAAATTGCCGTTACTGTTACAATCAGATTAAAAACATTATCAAAATCATGATCTGATGGTGTTTCATAATCGGGTGATGTTAGAAATCGGAGTTCACCTGATGTGCTGTCAATTTTAAACACTGTTTGATCTGCGCCATCTGTGATACTGTAAACAAGGCCAAAGTCGACTGGGCCACTGTTTAAACTGGCTTCAATATCCAGAACAACATCAGTAGTATTTTCTTCCACTAAGGACGAACTTTTATTTATAAAACTAATAGGCATTTTCTATGCTCCCTTTATTTCCCTGCGTAAAGTATGGAGCCTCGTGAACTATCATATGATCACCGCATAATGACGTTTGGCGAAGGCCAGCCAAGCATCATTATGGATCGCATATCCTTAAATTTGGAATTGATATAAAATTGTTTTTTGCAAGTGACACGATTGTCACATTTAAACCTCTCCCCGAGACACCTTAAAGGTGTCCTTAGGTATAACGGTATCATTGAAAATTGTCAACTATAAAAACTAATTGGTTGTATTAATTCTAATAGTAAAGCATTCGGATGGCTTTACGACCATCCGTTATTTACGATTTATTTATGCTTTTGGACTTGCTATTCGGGTTGCCAGAGAGGTAACCGTCCAGGTGTTGCAGGGGCACCTGCTGCTTCTAAACTTGCTTCCACGCTATCAAGCGCAACGGCTGTTTGCTTGAGTTTTGCAAGAGTTTCTGCAAATTCGTGCGCGGCAATTTCATAGGCTTGTTTGTGCAGTCCAGTTACATCCGACTGTGATCCCCAATGCCCGAACATAATTTGTCCAACACGTCCATTAATTGACATGGGTGTTGGCTCATTAATACTGCGGACTGTGCGGTCGCCGTATAAAGCAGTTCGTATATCCGTTAAGCTGGTTTCCACACTGCGTAATTGCTGTTCCAAATTTTCACTACTGCCAGCAGTGCGCAGACTTGCCTCTTTCAGGTATTTAAGCCGTTTCGCCATATCGTTTATGCCGACACCAGCTGCTTCAATAGCCCTATAGAGCTCCGAGGTTTTTTGTTGGAAAGCGAGCAAAGTAGGGCGATTCTTAGTGATCTCTGGGCTAGAGTCTAATGCTTTAACAGTGAAGGACTGCGGGTCGCCAATGTTGCTTAGAACGCCATTTTGACGAACAGCTAATTGCACAGAATATGTCCCTGGCAGCACTTGCGGCCCGATAGGTTCACCTTCCCACGGTAGCAGCGGTCGGGGGTTTAGGTCCACACGGTCAGGTGCGTCAAAGCGCAGGTCCCAGCTGGTACGGTGAAATCCTTTTGAAGTTTTGCCTTTTAGCTTGCGAACCACTGCGCCCGTATTGTCGTGCACAATCATTTGCACGCTGGGGGCTTCCTCAGTATTTTCCGCACGCAGTGTATCATAATCAGGGTAGGGCGTATCCTCGCCGTCCTTTTGTATTGTTGCTTCGGATTTTAAACGCGCTTTTTTAGCCGTGATATAGGTATCCTTAATATAGTAGCTAAAGACAGCACCAAAATCAGGGTTTGGGGTTTGGAAAAATTGTGCACCAAGCATGCCTTTTGGGCGTTGCCCCCAAAGGTCACCCACAATATATTGCCAAGCGTCTTTAACGGGGAACAAAGTGGCCCCAGCCGTTGTTACGGTACTGACCTTACTTCTAAGCGGACTATAATCATCAACAATATAGATACCACGGCCAAATGTAGCGATCACAAGGTCATTCTCACGGCGTTGAATTTCAATATCACGCACGCTGATTGTCGGAAAGCCACCTTTGATTTGATGCCAATTTTCACCGCCGTTTTGGCTGAAGAATAAGCCGTATTCTGTACCAGCAAAAAGCAAGTCAGGGTCAATGTGATCTTCGGCGATTGTATGTACAGTTCCGCGAACAGGCAGGTCGGTTTTCAGTAATTTCCAACGTTTACCTTTGTCGGTGGTTTTTAATATATAAGGTTTGAAGTCACCACGTTTATGGTTATCAACAACAGCATAGGCAATATTTTCATCATGGACTGATGCGATCACGTCTTCTATCAGTGACATATCAGGGACGCCTTTAAAACGCTCAATTTTGCGCCATGTTGCGCCGCTATCTTCACTGATTTGGATCAGGCCATCATCGGTGCCAACATAAATCAATCCTTCTTTCAATTGGCTCTCCGATAAACCAATAACACTGCCATACCGGGATGTGCTATCGTTTTTGGCAATCGCGTCAACCGACCATACCCTATCCATGACCTTAAGTTTATTACGGTCAATTCCGCGGGTCAGGTCGGGGCTAATGACACGCCAGTTATCACCACGATCATCACTGACAAATAGCTTCTCAGCCGCATAATATAGGCGCGTATGCTTGTGCGGGCTTATTAATATCGGTGTATTCCAATTCCATTTATAATCATTTTCACCGCTAGCGGGCATAGGTGTAATATAGACACGTTCTTGTGTGCGGCGATCATAGCGCGCAAGACCACCATATTGATACTGTGTATAAACAATATTGGGGTCATAAGGGTCAGACACAGCTTTATACCCATCACCGCCTAAAATAATTTTCCAATCGCTATTGGTTATGCCATGAATATTGGTGGTGCGTGACGGGGCGCAAAGCGAATTATTATCCTGCGTACCACCACAAACATTATAGAAAGGTTCAGCATTATCAGGCGTTATACGATAGAATTGCGTGATGGGTAAATTATTGGCATGGGACCAGATTTGACCACGGTCCCAAGATTCGTAAACACCGCCATCACCACCAATGATAAGATGTTCAGTATTGTCAGGGTCAATCCATAGGGCATGATCATCAACATGGCGGGCTTTGATAGATAAGTCTTGCCATGTTTTACCGCCATCTTTCGAGATTTTGGATAAGGTATCAAGGCTGTACAATACTTTTGGGTCCTTTGGGTCAACGACTAATTCATTATAATATTGTGGGCTGGTTGTCATATGGCTGGATTGTTTTTGCCAAGTGACCCCAAAATTGTGGGATACATAGATACCTTTGTCTGCGTCATTGGCTTCAACAATTGTGTAAAGTGTATCTGGTGTGCTTGGCGCCTGTGCCAGACCAATACGCCCCATTTCGGTTTTTGGTAAGCCTGATGTGATTTTTGACCAAGTTTTACCACCGTCTTCACTGCGATGTATGCCGCTACCCGGACCGCCATTAATCAGTGTCCAAACATGGCGGCGACGTTGGTATGTTGAAGCA
>JABABO010000361.1 GCA_014238195.1 Kordiimonadaceae bacterium
CCTTATTTGGCTATAAGTATTTATGTCGGTTCGACTTATGAATAAATAATAAGGCTATCATTCATTGGCCTCGCTATATATCAATGATATCGTCTGGTGAAATTTTATTTAAAAACATTAAGATATCTGATTTTTCTAAAGCAATACATCCCTCAGTATAGCCATAGTTGTTTCGCGCAACATGAATAAATACAGCGCTACCCTTGCCGGCAATTATTGGGGCATCATTGTGACCCAAAACTACAATAATATCATACAGATCATCCCTGCGGTATAATCGCTCATAAGAGGCATTAAAGGGCAAAGTCACCAACTTATTATAACATGGATGCGATGGATCATCACACCAGCCCATATTTTCTGTGATTGGCGAACTTGCCAGCGAACATATGGGTTTAGCGATTTTATCAGCCCTAAAAAAGATCCGCCGCAAGGGATACTGCCCTTTAGGTGTTGCCCCATCCCCTTCACACATCGCTGCCTGACTAATCATGCCGTTTTTTCCCAATGCACAATCAAATGAGAATGTCTTACCGCCCTGATCAGCGGTCGAAATGACACCTTTGGTGGGATCGTCTGGCAAAGCTGTAACAGACCATACCCGCATTATAACATATGCCCAGTGCGATCTTTTTTGGTTGCCAGATACGCATGATTATGCGGATTTGTTGGGAAAACATGGTTTACACGTTCGCTTACCTGAACACCAAAACTTTCCAATTGAGCTACTTTGTTCGGGTTATTGGTCATCAAACGTATTGACCCTACATGCAAAGCTTTTAGCATTTCAGCAGCCCCTTTAAAAACCCGTTCATCGACCTCAAATCCAAGCCGCGTGTTCGCATCAACTGTATCAAAACCTTGATCTTGCAACGCATAAGCTTTTAACTTACTGATCAAGCCAATCCCGCGCCCTTCTTGGGCCAAATATAATATAATGCCGCCGCCAGCCGCAGCAATGGCTTTAACAGCCCCCTTTAATTGATCACCACAGTCACATTTCAAACTTCCAAGCAGATCACCCGTAAAGCATTCACTATGCAGTCGGGTTAGAACATTTTGACCCCGCGGCGGATCGCCTATGATAATTGCGATATGTTCCACACCGCCTGTAAGCGGGCGAAACGAGATCAGTTTAGTCGCTTCAAACCCCTCTAGCGGGACCTGGGCCTGAGCAACTTGCTTAAGCTGGGCAGATCGGCATAATTCTTGATTATGAATTGCTGAGGCAGCTGCGCTTAAAATATGGTGTTTTTGTTGTAATATGTCTGCGTCTGCGGGAGCAAACGGTGCGATCAGTGCTGCAGGAAGCAATCGCGCTAACTTTAAAAGCTGAATAGTTGCCAAATCAATATCCAAAGGCGGCGCTGATAGGCGCTGAAATGGCCCTTTTAGGGGTGCGGCCATGTCTAATGTGGGGTCAGCGAGCGCTACCATATCTTGGGGTGTCATCCAGTGTGGGCGTGATATTCGCACAGTTTGCCAATTTTCTGGGGCGACTTTAATTGTTTCCGCCCTGTGATGGGTGATCAAAAAGCACGCCTCGGCAAGTCCCACATCCTGTTGAAGCGATTCGAACAGGCCTAAGCTTTCGCTATTAGTTTGCTCAAGCGGTAAGATCAGTAAGGCACTTTGATTTTCTGTGCCATGTTCAGACTTAACAATAACAGGCAAGCCGCGTCGCAAATCATCACACGCACGATCAACGGCCAGCATTTCGGGGTCTAAAACTTTATCAAAACTTGGCATTTCCTGCACGCGCTCATCCAAATTACTTTTTTTACTGATACTATCATCTATCAAACATTTGTGAACTTATGTTGATAGCCCAAAATTAAACAACATCCTATATAAAGGCACATGAAAAGTGTGTTATGCTATGAAATATTAACAATACTAGACCTACATTTTGTTTTTAAAGGGGAGAATGCCCTATGGCTAGTCGAAAACTGTTGCTCGTTGATGATGATGTTGATCTACGTGAAGGTTTGGCAGATCAACTACGTTTGTGCGGCGACTTTATTGTTGAAGAACAAGGCTCAGCATCCGAGGGGCTTAAGTTCCTAGAGGCCAATCAAATGGATATGCTCATATTGGATGTTGGCTTACCCGATATGGACGGTCGCGAACTTTGTCGCCGCATCCGTAAAATGGGGGTGAAAGTACCGATCATTATGCTCACAGGTGTTGACGGCGATGCTGATACCGTCTTGGGCCTAGATGCTGGTGCGAATGATTATGTCACAAAACCTTTTAGTTTTAATGTTTTACTGGCACGCGTGCGCGCGCATTTTCGCCAATTTGAACAAAGTGAAGACGCAGTCTTTGATGTGGGGCCGTATCAATTTAAACCCGCATTGAAACTGCTAGAGCAAGCGGCCAATAATGTCAAAATCCGCCTAACAGAAAAAGAAACATCAATTCTAAAGTATCTTTACCGTGCCAGTGGTGGGGCTGTTGCACGCGATGAGCTACTGGCAGAAGTATGGGGCTACAATAGCGGTGTGACAACCCACACGCTTGAAACCCATATTTATCGCTTACGACAAAAAATAGAACCCGATGCCAACGATGAACGCTTAATTGTTACTGAATCTGGGGGCTACAGTCTTCAGGGACTTGGTGTCTAAGCAATTTTAAAAATCAAAATCTACACATATAGGGGCATGATCAGATGGCTTTTCCCAGCCGCGCGCACTGCGGATCACTTGCATGGCACTCGCCGCCCCCTTTAAACAAGGGCTTGTCCATACATGGTCAAGCCTACGCCCTTTATCAGCCGCTGACCAATCACGGGCCCGGTATGACCACCAGCTAAACAATTTTTCAGGTGTTGGTACAAATGCACGAACAACATCATGCCATCCATGCGCATCAATTAAGGTTTGCATTGCGTCCACTTCAATAGGCGTGTGCGAGACGACTTTTAAAAGTTTCTTATGGTCCCAAACATCATTAGGGTCTGGTGCAATGTTGAGATCACCAACCAAAATTGACGGGTCAGTGAGGCCTTTAGACCAAGCCGTCATTTCATCCAAAAACTTTAATTTATGGGCAAATTTATCATTAACATCGGGGTTGGGTTCATCACCGCCTGCAGGGACATAAAAATTATGGACCGTTTGACCCGTTGCCAGCATAACGGCTATATGGCGTGCATCCCCCTTGGTACACCAATCGATACTATAGGTTTCCTGTAATGGTATTTTAGAAACTGTCGCAACACCGTGATGACTTTTTTGACCCTTGATAGCACGGTACTTATATCCAAGGCTTTCAAAAAAATCATGCGGGAACATATGGTCCTGCACTTTTGTTTCTTGTAAACACAGCATATCAGGGCTGGTTTCATTTATGAGCTGCTCGACTATAGCAAGACGCGCCCGAACACTATTAATATTCCATGTAATAACACGCATAAGCGTGGCTCCTAATTAATTCTAATGTCAAATGCCATCAACCATACAAGACAATGATTGTGAAACAAAGGCTCATATTATATCCGTGACACCCTTGGCTTTACCGCTGTCACATTGCGATGAAAATAGTAAGAAGCATATAAGGCAAACATAATCCCAGCCACCCCAGAAAATAAACAAAAACCAATGAAAAAATCTGCCCAATCCAAACTAGGCGCAGCGAAGTTTTTGACGAGCAACACAGTAAAGCTACCCAGATATCCAAAGGCATCAGCAACATAGATCATAAAACCAGCATTAGCTTTACCACCAAGAACAGCAAGCAAACGATCAAATAGAATACAATTAAACGGCACATAAGCCGTATAAAGACCCGCCCCAACAAGAACCATCCAAACAAAAGGTCCGATAATCCCGCCCATGAGCGCTAGGGTACTAGCCAGCACCACGCCAGCACCAAAGGCAATAACAAAGTGATAAATCCGCACTGCCTGTTGGTTATTTTTTATCAACATAAAACAAGCCAACAGTGCTAAAACAAAAAATGCCACGGGGAGTTCAGACAGGATAAAAACCGATGGCATATCTTCATACCCTAGGCTTGCCCATATTTCCGGGGTGAAGTTGTCCCGCACATCACGTAAAATGGTAAAGATAATATATGCAAGAACCAATGCCAACAGGCCGCCTGCATAGGCCTTGAAAAAGGCTTGTCGGTCAGTTTTGGTCATTGGTAATCGGGCGCTACGGGCTTTTATGTCACATGTATTTGGTGGCGGTAAAAGCGATAGACCGTAAACAGACACAAAAAGCACAGGCAAAAATAAAGCCCCTGTTACAGCTGGCATCCAAACGTCTGGCACTGCCAGGTAAACGATCAAAGCAACGCCAATCGATTTAACAACCCCAGATGACACGATAAAGCTAGCGCAAAGACCAGCCCCTAAAACTTCACTAACACGGCGACCTTCCATAAAAGAAAACACCAGCCCCCATATCATACCCAGGGGCAAACCATTGAATATCACAGCAATAATTTTACCCTTTGGCGGCAAAACCGCAAACATGATTAAGGCAAGTTCTGACACTAGAATTAATGCAATAATCATAAGCGCACGTTGATGTTTTAGTGCCTCGGATACATATTTAATACCTATAAATTTTGAAAGCGCATAACCAAACACTTGCGCGGTAATGGCTAGAATTTTAAAATCAATCACACTGTCCCAGCCCGCCAAATCTTCATATGTAGACGCCGTTAAGGGTTTGCGGAACGCATACATTGAAAAATAAGTCGAAAACCCAGCGAGCAGAGCAAACACCGTAAAACTGATATTATTTTCAGGCTTGCTGAGCCAATTGGTTAACCTAAGTCGCACGACCACTGTCCC
>JABABO010000125.1 GCA_014238195.1 Kordiimonadaceae bacterium
AATCCAAATATATCATCTGGCTTATGCTCCGTTTACTAAATTTAGCGCTCTGTTAAGGCGAATACCTTATATAATCAACAGAATTTCCAACAAATGAAAGCCTACACTTGCGAAAACCCCTAAAAATCATCTATAGGACTATGCATAGGCTAAGCACATCGCTGCGCCAAACAAAATAAACATAAAGAAATATAAAGATAAACAATGCCTGAAATCATTTTTAATGGCCCATCGGGTCGCTTGGAAGGTCGTTACCAGCCAGGAAAATCAGAGACGTCACCTGTTGCACTTATTCTGCACCCTCACCCACAGTATGGGGGCAACATGGATAATAAAGTTGCTTATTATCTTTATCATGCTTTTGCCCACCGAGGTTTTGCGACGATGCGCTTCAATTTCCGTGGTGTTGGCCGCAGTCAAGGCGAGTATGACAGCGGAATTGGTGAATTATCAGATGCGGCCTCGGCGCTTGATTGGCTGCAAAGCATGAATGCAAATTCTACTGGTAGCTGGGTTGCTGGGTTTTCTTTTGGTGCATGGATCGGGATGCAGCTTTTGATGCGCAGGCCAGAAATAAAAGGCTTTATTTCAGTCGCCCCCCCTGCCAATCATTATGATTTTTCGTTCCTAGCCCCCTGCCCCTCCTCTGGTTTGATCATAGAGGCTGGGAGTGATGATCTAGTAACACCGCCAGCGATAGAAAAGCTAGTCGAAAAGCTTCAAGCACAAAAATCAATCGAGGTTGACTATGATATCATCGAAGGTGCAAAACACTTTTTTGAGCAAGACCTCAATTTATTAATGGCCAGCGTCAATACATATTTAAACAAACGCTTGGTCCAGGGTTAAAATCTTTTAGCGATAAAAGGGCCGTGTCCCAGTTGGTTGATGGTGAAAGCCGCCAGTACAGGGCGCACGGCACCCCGTCGTTGATGGTAATGATAAGGCAAGACCCCGCAAAGACCTTACGGCAAGATAGGCGAAAGCTTCGGCTTCCAAGGCATCACCACGCCATCCTAAAACTTCTACCCGGTTAATTTGAACAGGTAGTCGGCGATGCAAACGGCGCATCAAGGTTTGATTATGAGCGCCGCCCCCGCAAATATACCAAGTGTCAGGTGGGCTAGGAAAGTGACTTTGTGCCGCCACGACACTTTCAACAATACAATCAGTTAAACAAGCAGCCCCATCTTCTGCCGACAAACCGCGCACTGTTTGAATAGAAAAGTCATCCCGGTCAAGTGACTTAGGGGGTGATTCGTCAAAATAAGGGGTAGCCATAAAACCCATGATCACTTCTTCATGTACCAAACCACGGGCAGCCAAAACGCCATCTTTATCGTAATTAAGGCCTGTATGAATTTCAGCCCAGTCATTCAGCATAGCATTACCTGGACCTGTATCAAATGCAATGATGTTGGGGTCTTCCCCATCAGCACCAAAGGATACCCAAGACACATTTGCAACACCGCCAATATTCAACACAGCAATCGTATCATGATCCCGTTTACGGTTTAAAAGCGCTGCATGATAAAGCGGCACAAGCGGCGCCCCTTCACCACCAGCAAGCATGTCAGCAGCGCGAAAATCATTCACAACCGCAATACCTGTGCGTCCTGCTAGTCGGCCCCCATCGCCAAGTTGCCATGTCCAGCCGCGCTCTGGTCTGTGTGCTACAGTTTGGCCGTGCATTCCGATCACATCAACCGATTCTGGATTTTGGCCCGTAATCGACAACAATTCAAACACAGCTTCCGCATGAAAATCAGTTAGGTCTTGTTCCAGCAAGCGAATATCGGCTGGGGCATCCTCTTTCCCACCCAGTGTCGCAGCCGTTGCCATTGCTTCCTTTATTGCAGCTTGCATAGCAGCTGAATAAGGCACGGTTACCGAAGGACCTAATCGGTCAACACTGACACCATCCGTATAAATCATCGCAGCGTCAACACCGTCCATTGATGTACCGCTCATTAATCCAATGGCGCACTTAGTTTCCCCTGAAGCCCCAAAAACTGACATACTCACTCTTTTCTATATGTTACTGCTTTGCGTTTTATTCAGCCTATGCTACATGAGCCCGCGCTTGAAGCATAAATTTCAAGATTTTTAACAATAGTGATATTTGTTTAAAAATATATTAGGATTAACGATCATGGCTGCGCTCAAATCAGAATTTCTCCATACTCTTCAAACCCGGGGTTTTATTCATCAAGTTACTGATATAGATGCCTTAGATGCCAAAATGGCTTCCGAACCTATAACGGCTTATATCGGGTTTGATTGTACGGGTGAAAGTTTGCATGTGGGGAGCTTGGTGCAAATTATGATGCTGCGCTGGCTACAAAAATGCGGCCATAAACCAATTGTGTTACTTGGTGGTGGCACAACGCGCATCGGTGATCCATCGGGCAAAGATGAAAGCCGTAAAATGCTCACCGACGCTGACATAGAAAAAAATATGGCCAGTATCGGTAATATTTTTGAACAGTTCTTGGGCTTTGGTCTGTCCAGTAGCGACGCAAAGCTCGTGAACAATGGCGACTGGTTAGATACGTTAAATTACATTGATCTTCTGCGCGACATTGGCCCGCATTTTACAATCAACCGCATGATGACATTCGATAGCGTGAAGCTGCGCCTTGAGCGCGAACAGCCTTTAACGTTTTTAGAATTTAATTACATGATTTTACAAGCCTATGACTTCCGCGAGCTGGCCATTCGCAAAAACTGCTCACTACAAATGGGTGGCTCCGACCAATGGGGTAATATTGTCAATGGCATGGAACTCGCGCGTCGAATGGACGGCAAAAACCTTTTTGGTTTAACGACACCCCTTATAACAACCGCCGACGGTAAAAAAATGGGCAAAACAGAAGCTGGTGCGGTTTGGTTGAACGAAAAAACTTTACCAGCATATGATTACTGGCAATTTTGGCGTAATACACAAGATGCTGATGTTGGGCGTTTCCTGCGCTTGTTCACGGATTTACCACTGACTGAAATTGCCCGTCTTGAAATTCTAGCTGGCCAAGAAATTAACGAAGCAAAAATCATCCTTGCTGACGCTGCGACAACCATGTGCCGTGGTGAAACTGCGGCGGTTAGTGCCAAAGCCACAGCCACACAAACTTTCGTTCAAGGTGGCGCTGGGGTTGATTTACCGACATTGCATATCGACCTGACAGATTTGGAAAATGGGATCAATGTACTAGAGCTGTTTGCAAAAGCAGGGCTGGGGTCATCGAAAGGGGAAATCCGCCGTTTGATTAAAGGCGGCGGTGCTAAAATAAACGATGAAAAAGTTGAAAATGAAGCGGTTATGATCCGCAGTGATGCTATGATTGATGGACATATAAAACTATCCGCTGGCAAGAAGCGTCATGCCCTGATCAAATTGAAATAAAATAGTTTTAAGTAAACTGCCTATTTTGCCTATTCTAGCTTCGCTGGTTACTGCAATCTCGGTGGGTTTTCTGGATCTGCCTCACTGCCCTCGTCATGCTCCTGATCGGGATCAGATTGTTCCGCGACATCAGGCGCAGTGGAAACCGATGTATCACTGTGTAAAGCCTCTTCTGGCTCAATCACTATAGTTTCAACATCTGATACCTTGCCTTTGGACCCCTCAAATATCAGTCTTAAGAAACCTGGGGCAATACCAGAAAGCGGGTTAAAGGATACATCTGGCTTTTCTGTCATACCTTTTACGCGGTAAGTAACACCAAACACCCCTTTGCCATCACCACCTGTCAACAATGCGCCTAAAATGGGAATATTCCCCAGCAAACTGTTCAGTCCATATGCTGGAACGACCACCCCGTTTACGTTAATTTTGCCAGTCGTTGTTTCGATTTGCCCCTCCATCGTCATG
>JABABO010000362.1 GCA_014238195.1 Kordiimonadaceae bacterium
CAGAAGTAGCTGCTGCCCTTATGGACGGACTGGATGAAGACGCAGTTGATTACCGTGAAACCTATGACGGCGAAGAAGAAGAACCCATTGTGTTCCCAGGGGCCTTTCCTAATTTATTGGCAAATGGTGCAACGGGTATTGCTGTTGGTATGGCAACCAGCATCCCACCACATAATGTCGGTGAATTGATCGACGGCTTGCAAATGCTGATCGAAGCACGCCGTGATCCCACTAAGAACAGTAGCATGGGCATGTTGCTACGCCGCATACCTGGACCTGATTTTCCGACAGGCGGACAGATTGTGGAAAGCCTTGAAGCCATCCAAAATGCTTATGAAACAGGGCGTGGTGCCTTTCGTTTGCGGGCTAAATGGGACGTGGAAGACCTTTCACGCGGTCAATATAATATTATCGTAACTGAAATTCCGTATCAGGTTCAAAAATCCAAATTGATTGAGAAAATTGCTGAACTGATCAATGATAAAAAGCTTCCTATTTTGACAGATGTGCGTGACGAATCCTCGGAAGACATCCGTATTGTGTTGGAACCTAAAAACAGAAGCATTGATCCTAAAATTTTAATGGAAAGCTTGTTTAAGCTTAGCGAACTTGAAGTTCGTATCAGCTTAAACATGAATGTGATTGCTGGCGATGGCAGTCCGCGCGTCTTAGGATTGCGTGACGTGCTTGAGGAATTTTTGGACCATCAATTGGATGTGTTAGACCGTCGCACGCGCCACCGTTTGGCAAAAATTGATCGCCGTCTTGAAATTCTATCTGGCTATTTAATCGCTTACCTGAATTTGGATGAAGTGATCCGCATCATCCGCGAAGAAGATAATGCTAAGCTGAGCTTGATGGAAGCTTTTAAACTGACAGATACTCAAGCAGAAGCGATTTTAAATATGCGCCTACGTGCGCTGCGTAAATTGGAGGAAATCGAAATCCGTTCTGAGCACAGTAAATTAGAGGAAGAACGTTCAGGATTAATGACGCTGCTTGGTTCAACAGACCTGCAATGGATCAATATTGGGGACCGTTTACTAAATACAAAAGATAAATTTGGCCCAAAAACAGAACTGGGAAAACGTCGTACACAGTTTGGCGATGTTCCAACGCTTGAAGCTATGCCCATTGAAGCAATGATTGAAAAAGAACCAATCACTATTGTGTGCAGCAAACGGGGTTGGATTCGTGGTATGAAAGGCCATGTAAAGCCAGAAGAAACCTTGAAATATAAAGAAGGTGATGCGGAACGTTTCCGTTTTCATGCCTATACTACCGATAAAATATTCATGTTGGCAACAAATGGTAAGCTGTTTACACTTGCCTGCGACAAATTACCTGGTGGGCGTGGGAACGGCGAACCTGTGCGTTTAATGGTGGATATGGACCAAAACGATGAAATTGTCGCCTTGCTGCCTTATATTCCTGGCGGTAAATTATTTTTGGCCAGCAGCATTGGTAAAGGATTTATTGCTGATTGTGATAATGCTGTCGCTGTTAAAAAGGGCGGTAAGCAAATTTTAAATGTGCCAACGGGTGCTATTGCTAGCCATTGTTTACCCTTAGACGGTGATACAATTGCTGTGATCGGTGAAAACCGCAAGCTTCTTGTTTTTGATGTTGACGAATTACCAGAAATGAATCGTGGGCAGGGGGTTGTTCTGCAACGCTATAAAGGTGGCGGCCTTTCTGATGTTCTGCTGTTTCATAAAACTGATGGCTTAACATGGCCGATGGGCGGTGCGGAGGCACGCTGGCGCACGGAAACAGACCTAGAGCCTTGGACAGGAAAGCGTGGTAATACAGGTCGCTTACCACCAATGGGTTTCCCACGAAACAATAAGTTCCGTTAAACACAGGCACTCATATAGCTTGATAGACTATAAAGCAGCTCAGAATAAAAATTTCAAATTAATATTTTTCTTATATTAATCACCAATATGGTTTAATATTCTTTTATGAGACTAATAGGAATAGATTAGAATTTGTAATGATTGAAAAATCAGACATTGATCTTAAAAGGCGCTTTCAAGAAGCTTTGTTGAAGTTTCAAATGCATCCCCTTGGAATTGAGCGAGATCATCGCTTGACAATAGACGAGGAAAAATTAGCATCTGCAATTTTTGGTAAGCTTGAAAATATCTGGGTGAAAGGATTTCTGCCACCACCAGAGAATTTTAACTTAAACGAATTTTCAGATATTGAATCGCGCCTTGTAGATTTAGATATTATCTACGATAAAAATGGCCGCTTAGAAGATGCATATGTTAATTTTATGGGGAGCGGTCTCGCGAGTTTATACGATGAAGTGCAGGGCAAAAATTTCAGTGAATTACATGATCCTATCGCTGTTGAACGTGGCATGCGAACGATTGAATTTACCAGTGCGCTTGCCATGTCGGTACTGGCTTTAACTTCGCCGCCGAAAGAAGATGAGACACCCTATATGCCTATCCGCGTGCTTTTGTTACCGATGTCAGATGAAGACAAGCGTGTTATTAAGCTGGTCGTTTTGTTTAGTGTTGGCAGTCAAATTAATTTTTAACTTTTGCAAGATGCATTAACATGTTGAAAAAAAAGGATTAATGATGTTCAAATCTATAGTCTTGGTTCTTGCCTTGGTGCTTTTCAGTGTATCTGGTCTGCACGCTGATAATAAGCATACGCCAAAGGTTTATTTTCTTAACCTTGTAAACGGTGATATCGTATCGTCTCCGCTCACTATTCGCTTCGGTTTAAAGGGTATGGGGGTTGCGCCAGCTGGTGTTGAACGTGACAAAACAGGCCACCACCACCTGATTATTGATGCTCCGTTACCTGACTTATCACAACCGATCCCAATGGATGCCCATTATCGACATTTTGGTGGTGGTCAGACTGAAGTGACGATTGAGCTAGAAAAAGGACAACACACTTTGCAGTTGCTTCTGGGCGATGCTTTTCATACTCCGCACACTCATCCGCTTTATTCCGACCAGATCAATATCACAGTTAAATAATGTTTTATAACAGGCTTGTGAGATGACAAGTCTGTGCTCAAAGGGTATTGAATTATCAATACGTATAAGCATCAAGGAAAACTGTTTTATGTTAGGTTTGTGGGTTTCGACATGTAGCCTTTGGAAGTCGTCACTTATACCGACGGTATTAAAGGCGGCCTGTGTAGCCATGATATTTAGCATTCATGTTAATGCCCAAAACACTGCTAAGGATGATGCTATTGCAGCAGGACGTATCGTCGAAGCATCCCACAGTACTATGACAGTTCAGGTTGAAAGAACAAACTTCCAAACTGGGCAACCTGTCTGGGCCGCGTTGACTTTTATCCCTAGAGCTGGCTGGCACACGTACTGGAAAAACCCTGGTGATAGCGGTGCTCAAACCATATTGGATTGGTCATCTGACGCAAATGGTGTTTCCTTTGGCAAAGCTTTATATCCTGCCCCCGCCTTGTTACCTGTAGGGTCGTTGATGAATTATGGTTACAAAGCACCTGTAACCTTATTAGTGCCAATTTATTTTACAGCGGCTGCTGTCGCAAATGATGTGCAAATCAAATTGGCAGTTGAATGGCTGGTCTGTGAAATGGAATGTGTTCCCCAAACCGCAACGCTGAAGTTGGCGTTACCAAAAGGGGCAGGGGATTATAATGAAAGCTTGCGTGAAGTCTTTACAAACGCGCGGGCAGCAATTCCTGATGAAAATTACTTTGGTGGGTCTTTAACTGTAACGCAAAACCATAGTAA
>JABABO010000363.1 GCA_014238195.1 Kordiimonadaceae bacterium
CGCAGGTCTGACAACTCTTCGGGGGCCGCCTAACATTTAGCAGCCGCGTTAGATGCAAGCATTTCTTCTGCGACAGCACGGTGACGCGGGGCATTCGCATATTGGCTAACAGCGTCACCTGTCCAATCAAGGCCAAGCCACTCTAATCCTTTGAGAATAGCAGCAATCGCTTCATCTGTTGATCGCTTACGGTCAGTATCTTCGATGCGTAACAAAAATGTACCGCCAAAATGTTTGGCAAATAACCAATTATAAAGGGCCGTCCGCGCACCGCCAATGTGCAAGAAGCCAGTTGGGGAGGGCGCAAAACGTGTTATAACATTGGGCATGTCTTTTGTCATGCTCAGGAGCCTATTCCTTATATAGTGTACACAGATAACTCGTGATTTATTTCAGATTTATCATGCCTCTTGAATGCTGAAAAGCTTGTAGCATAAGTATTCTAGAATAACAATTCTGCATGTCTAAAGAATCATATAAAACTTGATGGTACGGTGTGTCTGGTATAGTGCTGAACACTTTAAAATAGAAAATATGAGCACATTATAGCCAACAACAGAAATATGACTGTTCTAAGAAATAAATTAGTGAATAATAAGCATATTCAGGTCTTTTGGTATGGCCACGCACTTCATGACGAATGGCGCATCATGACGTGTTTGTTTTTCTATGCCTGTGGGGTGATGCTTATTTTATATAACGCTATCATCCTGCCCTATGCAGTGATTCTCCTCCCACTTGCTTGCTGTGCATTTGCTTTTATTAAAGTACGGGCTGCCACCTTGCGGTGGATGATTAGTTTTGCGGCTTTATTTATGCTTGGGTGTTTGTCGATGACGGCGCATTTAAAGAGCCATATGGGGGCATTAGAAGAAATAGAAACGGGCTTTCAAAATCTATCTGCGACGGTTCTGCAACTGGAAGATCGGGGAACGAAAGGACATCGATTAATATTACATCATATTAATATTGAAAACCATCCAGTACTAAGCCCATCCGTAAAGGTAAGATTATTAGTACGCACCCAAATAAATCACGATATTAAAGCGGGCGACCGTATTTCGTTAAGCGCGATTCTTGAAAAACCAAGCGGGGTATTAGTACCGAACGGATACGATTTTGGGCGCAAAGCGTTTTTTGAAGGATTGTCTGCAACAGGATATACTGTTAGCTCAGTCACACTTTTAAACAAAGGTAAGACGTCAAAATTTGAATACTTTATCAATGACCTGCGTGAGACAATTGCCAACAGGCTAAAAACACATATGCAAGGGGATGCAGGGGCTTTGGCATCCGCGCTATTCGTTGGTGTTCGCGGCGGTCTTTCAGCAACAGCCGAAACCGCACTACGTGATGCAGGGCTTGCCCATGTGCTTGCCATTTCTGGCTTGCATATGGGACTGGTCACAGGAATTGCTTTTCTGGTACTTGAATATATGTTTGCGGCAATTCCTGCTGTTGGATTGCGCATATTACCTAAGAAAATAGCGGCCATAACAGCGTTTTTCTTTGCATCCACCTATTTGGTCTTATCGGGTATGGGGATCGCAACAATCCGTGCTTACATTATGGTGTCTATTGCACTGCTGGCTATCGTTTTGGACCGTAAACTGATGTCTATTCGGTCTGTCACCATTGCAGCCTTTATTCTATTGATACTGTCGCCCGAATCGGTCCTAAGCGTAAGTTTTCAAATGTCATTTGCCACTGCAACAGGCCTGATTGTTATTTATAACATGATTGAAAAAATCAGAAATAAACGTCAAGACCAAGAAGCAGAAATTGAACGTTTACTTATCGGCAAAACTGATGCCCCCACTGTAAAGTACAACAGATTTGTAGCGTTTTTTGCTGGGTCCTTGTTAACAACATTTATCTCTCAGATTGCTATTGCGCCAATTGCTATCTACCATTTTGGCACACTCAGTGTTTTTGGCTCGCTCTCTAATATTTTTGTGATGCCAATTGTAAGCATGATCGTCATGCCCCTTGGCATATTAGCGTTAGTCATTATGCCATTTGGTTTAGATGTTGTTTTGTACCCCGTCTTGAGTTGGTCCCTTAAGCAAATCATTGAAATAGCCCTGTATTTTCAGTCAGTTCCCTTTGCGGCCATATCCTTTGGCAGCTTGCCTGACAGTAGCTTTTTCCTAGTGATGATCATTACAATTGTGCTGATGCTATACCGCAGTAAAATAACTTTTGCACTTGCTATATTTGCCAGCTTTCTAACCCTTCAGACGATAGGCGATTATAAACCGTATGATCTTATCATTTCCAAAAGTGGGCAAAGTTATGCCTTTTTGCATAATGGAGTTTTTAATCTTGCAGGTGGACGCTCACAGTCCTTCAAAACAGAATCGTGGCAACGCTATTTTGGTGCTTATGGCACACAACAGCAGATTAAAAAGCGCATGGCTTGTGACAAAATCGGCTGCGTGAGTGAGCCCATAGGGCTTTACAAGATTAATTTGATCAAGTCAGCAACGGATATTAAGCGTGACTGCACGCCGAACAGTCTGGTGATTATCCCGAATTATTTGCGGCGTTATTGCAAAAATGCAGCCCTGCTTATAACCGCCGAGGAGCTTAACACTAAAGGTCCTCTCGCTGTGCGATTCCCAATAGAAGATAGCAAAACTGAAAGATCAGTAACTGACAGTTCATCAAAGCTGCACTATCAACTTGTCAATGAACGTATATTACAAACACCTTGGCATACGTTTTATAATGGCGGCACAGGTAATAATCGGCAGTAATTCACCAAAATTTTAATGATAATTCCGCATTAATCCAACAAGACGGCCTTGCACTTCTACTTGGTCTGCTTTGTATATTTGTGTTTCATGGTCCCGGTTGGCAGGAATAAGGGCAATATGGTCGGCTTTGCGCTGTAGTGTTTTTAAAGTCGCTTCCTCGCGGTCAACTAATGCCACCACAACCTCACCATCGCGTGCGGTATTGGTGCTTTCAATCACCACAGTATCACCGTCTAGGATACCCAGTTCAATCATGCTATCACCTGATATTTCAAGTGCGTAGCAAGTACCACTGCTTACCATACCCGCAGGAACAGCAATATGGGTATCAATATTTTCAAGGGCTTCAATGGGCGTTCCAGCGGCGATTTTGCCATGCATGGGTAATTCAACCATATCTTCATTAACAGGGGCTGGTTGCTCATCAGTTTGCGGCTGCGCACCAAAAGCGCCTGCTAATACATTAGAAGCCATATTGGCAACAGACGATGCAGCCCCAGTTGCTGTTTTCAAGGCTTGCATAGGATTATTCGCTGCCATAGTAGCCCCTGCAGCCAGCGTTTGAGGATTCATGGCTTGGCTGACAGCTTGGCTGATAGCGTCTGGCAGCTTCAAAATTTCTAAAGCACGAGCGCGATTCGGCATACGGTGAATAAAACCGCGTTCTTCCAGCGCATTAATAAGGCGATGCACACCAGATTTAGATTTAAGACCCATTGCATCTTTCATCTCATCAAAGGAAGGTGAAACACCAGAAGCGGAGACACGTTCTTGGATAAACATCAATAGTTTTTTTTGTTTTGCTGTAAGCATAAAAGGCCCCTATTAAATTTGTTTCTATTATGTTCTGCATATCAGCATATTCATATACTTGTCAAGACATAAGGGGAACAAAATAATATTTTAACTTACATGTGCTCGGATAGGGCTAAAATGGGAGAAATTGAACCATTTCACCAGCTTTAACAGGGCTGGCATTTGCAGGACGCACAACAAGTCCATCACACTGTGACAGCACACTTAAAAGGCTACTGTCCTGCGAACCTGCAACATCAACATGTCTTTCCCCAGGATTGCCAATCAAACGTGCACGCATCAAATGATATCGTGGGCCATTTTCAGGCAAATCTGTCGCAGATGGTAAAGGCACACCTACTGGCAATGGGGCAGGGCGGCCCATCATTTTGTCAATCAAGGGACCTGCAAACATCATCGCACAAACAAAGGCGGATACAGGGTTTCCTGGCAGGCCGAGCACCTGAGTTTTACCAATCTTTCCATATATTAATGGTTTGCCAGGGCGCATGGCAACTTTCCAAAAATCAAGGAGCATACCAGACTGTTTTAAACAATCCTGCATCATGTCACGGTCGCCGACAGATGCCCCACCGATTGTGATTAATATGTCAAAATTAGATGCAGATTTTAAGTAGTTCACGAGCTCCGCACGATCGTCTTTTGTAGTGCCTAAAATTGTAACATTGGCCTGCAAGCCTTTAAAATAACTTGATAAAAGCGGGATATTGCTGTTAACAGTATGGTGCGCTTCAAATGTTTTTTGATCGGGGTTAACCAATTCATCGCCACAGGCAAGTATCGCAACTTTTGCTGCGCGGTGCACCATAACATGACCGTATCCTGCTGCGGCAGCTAAACCAATTGACTTGGGTGTAAAATATGTCCCCGCTTCTAAAACGCATTGCTTTGCCGTAAAGTCTATACCCGCCTCACGGATATGACGCATAGGATTTGGATTTTCCTGCACAATAATATTGTTCGCATCAATCGTCACATTTTCTTGAATTATAATCTGGTCAGCACCTTCTGGAACAATAGCACCAGTGTAAATGCGCATAGCGGAACCTGATGTTAATACTTCAGGCGAAGCACCTGCTGCACTCACACCGTGAAGCGGAAATTTTTGCACTTCCCCCGTTAATAATTTACTATCAACTGCATATCCATCCATCGCCGATAATGGCTTTGCGGGTTGGCTTAATCGCGCATTCAACGGACCAGCCAGAACAAATCCAGATGCTGTATCCACTGCACGCTTTTCAGTGCTTAATACGGGTGTTTTACCGACGATACGATCAAAAGCTTGTTCGACAGAAAGCATTATTTTTCAATCCTGTAGGTGCCAGATTTACCACCTTCTTTTAAAAGGAGTTGTACGCCATCAATGCACATTGCCTTGTCAATTGCTTTTGCCATATCATAAAGGGTCAGGGCCGCAACAGACACGGCTGTTAGGGCTTCCATTTCAACCCCTGTTTGGCTGGTGACTTTTACTTGGGCTTCAATACGGACAGACCTGTCACCGTCAGGGGTAAGATTTAGCTTAACCCCTGAAATTGGTAAAGGATGACAAAGGGGGATCAAATCGCTGGTCTTTTTGGCAGCCATGACACCCGCGATCCGCGCGGTTGCTAACACATCACCTTTGGGCAGATCACCAGACATAATGTGTTTTAGGGTTTCTGGCTGCATGCGAACAAAGCCTTCAGCAATAGCCACACGGGTGGTCACATTTTTTGCACTGACATCAACCATCCTTGCGGCGCCTGTTTGGTCAATATGTGATAATTTGGTCATATTTGTAAGGCTTTCACTGCTTTCGTCACATCGTCTTGGCGCATAAATGTTTCTCCAATTAAGAAGCAGCCCGCACCTACCGCGGAACAAGCGGCTAAATCGTCAGGTGACTTTAATCCTGATTCAGCAATAGCAATCCGCGCAGAAGGAATTTGGGGTGCCAGCAACAAGGTGTTTTCCAAGCTAATATCCATGGTTTTCAAGTTACGGTTGTTGATACCAATCATACGGCTTTTTAGTTTTAGGGCGCGTTCTAATTCATTTTCATTATGGACTTCTATCAAGGCATCCATGCCGTATGCATGGGCTGTGTCTTCTAGCTCGCTCGCCAGATTATCATCAACGGCTGCCATGATAATCAAGATGCAATCGGCCCCAAGACCACGCGCTTCAACAACTTGATAGGGGTCAATCATGAAGTCTTTGCGTAGGACAGGGATGCTAACAGCTTCCCGCGCGGCGACTAAATACGCATCGGACCCTTGAAAATACGGGATATCGGTAAGCACAGATAGGCAGGCAGCCCCGCCGCTTTCGTATGCTTTTGCAAGTTCAGTGGGGTTAAAATCTGCGCGGATTAAACCCTTTGAAGGGCTGGCCTTTTTTATTTCACAGATAAAGCCATAACGGCCCTCACTGCGTTTGCATTGCAGGCTGTCCGCAAAGCCACGAACAGGGCTTGCAGCTTTTGCACGGCTTTCTTGTTCTGACAGGCTAAGTGCCTTTTTCACTTGCGCAACATAATCCCGCTTGGCGGAACAAATTTCGGCAAGAATATCAGGTCGATTATTGGCCATTATTCTTGCCATGTGACTGGGTAAAAGCAATCCAGCGCTCAAGTGTGGTTTTAGCAGCCCCGCTATCCACAGCGTGTTCGGCAAGACGCACACCATTTTCCAAGCTACTCGCTTTGCTGCCAACCAAAAGCGCTGCACCTGTGTTTAAAACTGCAATATCACGGTAAGCCGATTTTTCACCGTCGAGTAACCTGCGTATAGCATCAGCGTTATAATCGCAGTCACCGCCAATTAGGGTCTCTATCGTGCTTACTGGCAGACCAACGTCTTTGGGATGGACTTCAAATTTAGAAATATGACCGTCTTTTAGTTCCGCCACATAAGTTGTACCCGTCGTCGTGATCTCATCAAGACCATCACTACCATGCACGACCCAAACATGCTGACTGCCCAAACGTTTTAAAACCTCAGCCATCGGTACAAGCCATTTTCGGTCAAAAACACCCAGTATTTGACGCTTGGCTGACGCTGGGTTTGCAAGCGGCCCCAGCAGGTTAAAGATCGTCCGTAGTTTCATAGCAGCGCGAACAGGGCCAACATGACGCATCGCCTGATGATGGGCCGGCGCGAACATAAAGGCAAAGCCGTTTTCGCGCAAGCTTTGCTCGTTGGCTTGCAATGGTAAGTCCAGATTGGCCCCAAGGCTTGTTAGCACTTCGGACGAACCAGATTTACTGGAAACAGAACGATTGCCATGTTTGGCGACTGGTACGCCAGCCGCAGCAGCAATGATTGCTGAAACTGTTGATATATTATAGGTACCAATTTCATCGCCGCCTGTGCCACAAGTGTCAACTATACCATCGGGGGCGCTAAATTTTAGGGCTTTACTCCGTAATATTTGGGCACCGCCTTCAATTTCATCGACATGTTCGCCGCGCACCCGGAGGGCCATTAAAAATGCGGCAATTTGAGCAATCTCCGCCTTCCCTGACATAATAGCATCAAAGGCTGAAACCGATTGCTGCGTTGTTAGGGCTTTACCATCAGCTAGGATTGCTAATATTGTTTGAAATTCACTCATGCTGCCTCACATATATCTATAAAATTTTTCAAAAGATCATGACCATGTTCACTGGCGATGCTCTCTGGATGGAATTGAACCCCATAAAGCGGATATTCTTTATGTTGTAAACCCATTATAAGGCCATCTTCCGTTTCGGCGGTTATTTGCAAACAATCAGGTAGCCCGTCTTTTTCAATGATCAAACTGTGATAGCGGGTAGCACAGTAGGGCGATTTTAACCCTTTAAATACGCCTTCATGACTGTGGATAACCTGACTGACTTTGCCATGCATAACATAAGGTGCGCGATTAACAGTGCCACCAAACGCTTGCCCAATTGATTGGAAGCCCAAGCACACCCCCAAAACGGGGATTTTATCTTTAACAGCGGCAATCAAGTCCAGGCAAATACCTGCTTTATCTGGATTACAGGGGCCTGGACTGATGATAATCCCTTCTGGTTTTAGAGCAATCACTTCAGCCACAGAAATTTTATCATTTCTATAAACGTGAACATCGGTGCCTAATTCTAAAAAATAATGATATAAATTATAAACAAAACTATCGTAATTATCGATCAGAATATACATATGAATACCCAGACTTTTCTATTCAAAAAATAAGTCACATAAGATAAAAGGCACAATGCTTGATTTGGCAAATTTGTCAATATTTAGATCATAATATAAAGGTCAATGAGTATTTTGCTGCTGTGATGGCTGGCTATATAAGACAGGAATTATGTTCTGTGAAAGCAAAATGAGAATGCACTCATGATAAAAAAGCGAGCACAATCAGTCTTAACGAAAATACTGATCGTTGTTTACGGCGTGGTGACAGTCCTAGCGGTTGTCGGTGTCGTGACCGTTTTGCTGGATGAAACACCGTTGGTGTTGAAAAAAAATAACCAGTCAGACGTATCATCACGGCCACAATCAATTGATGATATTATAAAGGATACCCTGATTATTGAGGATGGCGCTGACCACTCTATCGCCATTGATTTGCCAGATATTGATCGTTTTATCCCATCTGAGGCGACAATACCCGCATGGCAAAAATATGCGGTCCATACCCCAAACAATGGGGTAAATATGATCGCAGTTGTGATTGACGATTTAGGCTTAACAGAACATCTGACAGCCGCTTTTAACGATATTAAAGGCCCGCTAACACTGGCATTTTTACCCTATGGCCGCAACTTACCGCAGCAAACATCACAAGCGACGGAAGCAGGGCATGAACTTTTGGTGCATTTGCCTATGCAACCACAAAATAAGTATGCTGATCCAGGCTATAATGCTTTGCTCGATGAGTTACCATTGGATGAATATAATCGGCGTTTAACTTGGAATCTTAGTCGGTTTGATGGGTTTGTTGGTGTCAACAATCATATGGGCAGTCTGCTCACTGAAAATCCCGCTCGAATGGTTGCGCTGATGTCAGTTTTACAAGAACGGGGATTTTTGTTTTTAGATAGTTTAACATCCGCTGAAAGTGCTGGCTATAAAGCGGCGAAATCAATGCATATCCCCTATGCCGCGCGGGATATATTTTTGGATAATGAACGCACGTTGGCGGCAATAAATGCTCAGCTCATGCAGGCTGAAAAACTAGCCGAACAGCGCGGATTTGCGATTGCAATAGGTCACCCCCATCAAGTCACAATTGATGCATTGAAAGCTTGGGAAAAAACACTACCAAGCAAAAATATTCAACTTGCCCCGATTAGCGCAATTATCCTTAAGCGCCAAAAGGAGCAAGCTTTAGACCTAAAGTAAGGAATTTAGCCACGATTAGACCGGGCAAAGCGGATTGCTTCTTTTGCGGCGCTTATAAGCGCACGGGCTTTATTAACACATTCCTGAAATTCTGATTCAGGATCACTATCGGCTACAATTCCTGCGCCAGCCTGCACATGCATCATACCATCTTTCACAAGTGCTGTGCGCAGAACAATGGCTGTATCCATACTGCCGTTTGCACTAAAATACCCCACTGACCCAGCATAAGGGCCACGGGCATCGACTTCTAATTCATCAATTATTTCCATTGCCCGTACTTTTGGGGCACCTGAAACTGTCCCCGCAGGAAATCCTGCCGATAAAGCATCAATCGCATCCCTTTCAAGGGCAATTTCCCCTTGAACATTAGAGACAATATGCATCACATGGGAATAAAGCTCTACAATATTGCGGTCAGTTACTTTTACTGTCCCTGCTTTTGAAACACGGCCAACATCATTGCGCCCAAGGTCAAGCAGCATCAAGTGCTCAGCTAATTCCTTGGGATCAGACAGTAGGTCTGCTTTTAAAGCTTCGTCTTCTTCAGGGTTTTTACCACGTTTACGTGTGCCCGCAATAGGCCTGATGGTGACTTCGCTGTCCCGCAAGCGCACCAAAATTTCAGGGCTTGATCCAACAATCGAAAACCCATCCATTTTCAGGTGATACATGAAAGGGGAAGGATTTAAGCGCCGAAGTGCACGGTAAAGCGAAAAAGCGGGTAATTTAAACGGCATAGAAAAACGTTGGCTTAATACGACCTGAAAAATATCACCCGCTAAGATATAGTCTTTTGCACGAGCCACCATGTTAAAAAAGCGCTTTCGGCCTGTATTAGAAACAGCCTCTTCTGCAAAACTCATACTTTCACCTGCGACAATCGGGTGAGGGGCTTCTAAACGGTCTAGCATTAGATCAATGCGCTTCTCGGCTGCCTGTATCGCAGCGGATGCCTGTGTATCCTTATCTGGTCTAATGGGTGTGACAATAGTGATTAAATTGGTTACGCTATCAAAAATAGCCATAATGTTTGGGCGAATAAATAAAGCTGTGGGTACGCCGAGCACATCCTTATTTCCTGCGCCAATAGATTCCATCTGGCGCACCATATCGTAACCCATATAGCCCACAAGACCCGCAGCCATTGGGGGCAAGGGGTGTGGTAAGTCAATCAAACTTTCATTGATCAAATCTCGTAGTAAATCCAAAGGGTTGCCATCAATTTGGCTATAGTTTGGATGGTTTTCATTTCTAAAATTTCGGCAGATTGAGGCTGTATTGCCGTCAACACGCCATAGAATGTCAGGCTTTAGGCCTATAATAGAATAACGACCCCTTGTGTCGCCGCCCTCGACCGATTCTAGTAAGCAACAATATTTTTCATTCGCACTGAGTTTCAGATATACCGATACAGGTGTGTCCAAATCGGCAACAAGTGTGCGCGCCCATACAGCAGGATGACCAGCGTCATAAAGCCTTCGGACATCCTTTTCACTGCTTTGGTATCCTGTTTGAGTGTTCATATCTGTATACTCTTTGTATACTCGGGGTATACTCTTTGTATGCTTTGGCACAAAAAGGGAAGTGTTTTTATACTGAGTAAGGCTTATTCGTTATCCCGACTGAAATTCGCTTCCACAATGCCATAGTTAATCGAGGGTTCAAATCGCTGTAAAAGGTAGGCTTGATACTGTGCAAACAGATCATCACTAAACTGCGCTTTGATCGTGGCATCCAATTCAGAAACTTTGCCAGCCGCACGGATCGGGTTACCAGGGGTGATATCGTCAACACGTACTATAACATAACCATTATTGTCTGAGGCTCGCTCAATGTCAATTTCACCTTTTTGCAGGGAAAAAATCAAATTGCGAATAGCCCCATCAAGGGTGCTTTCCTCTGACGGTGTACGTGTGACATTTCGGGCAGAAAAAGCTGTACCGCCCATGCTTTCGGAAATACTTTCGTACTCCTCGCCAGCTCGCAGGCGATTGGCTGCTTGTTCTGCTAGCTCTCCCGCCTTTGCGAGGCGTTTTTTTGTCTGCCAACCACTGATAATATCAGCGCGGACATCTTCAAATGGAATTTGTGCAGGGTCAATCACATCTGTTACTTCTAACAAATAAGTCCCATCGCTCGTGTCTGCTGGGTTTAAATCTGTCAGCTCTGCCTCAATACCGACTTCACCAGCAAAAGCTGCTTGATGAATCCGGGCTGTGTTTGTGCCGTTTATAGTCTGCACAAATTCTTCATTACGGCCTTGATTATCTAGGGCCGTTGCTTCGACCAAGTTTAAAGACAATTTTTCTGCGACTGTTCTAATATTCCCTTCAGCCGCCAATACGTCTTCGATTTCAGGCATAAAATCATACAATAAATCTGTAGCGTAATCACGTTTTACGGCTTGAGTGAGCAAATCACGCACTTGCTCTAAGGTTTGCTCTGCCCCCTCAGTGATGCCAACAACACGGAAAATATTCCATCCTGCAACGGATCGATGGATCTCGCTGATCGCCCCATCACTGAGCCCAAAGACATCATCGGCAGCTCCTGCACCAAAATCTTGAACGATGTCTTGATACGATAAATCGCCAAGTTCCAATTCACTAGCCGTAAACTCAGACGCTGCAACAGCGGCTTCAACAAATTCATCACCAGACAATATAGTATCACGCAGCACTAGCGCTGCTTCTTCGCTTGGCAGGGTCACTTGCTGAATAGCACGGAGTTCCTCTTGTACATATTCATCACGGCGCTCATCATAAGCTGCAAGGATGTCTTCCTCGCTGAGTACGACCTGATCTAGAAAATTATCAGGCGTTAATAAAATATAGTGGTAGCTGCGACGTTCTGGTGTCATGAAAGAGGATTTAGTGGCGTCATATTCTGCTTGTAGGTCTTCCTCAGTGGCTGTGGGTATATCAGTAATATCATCAGCCGTAATATTGATCATCGATGCCTTGCGGCGCTCGGCTTGCCATATATAAAGCTGTTCAGCTAAATCATAGGGTACTGGGGCGTTTGCTGTTATCGCAGCGGTGAGTTGCTGGCGAATAAGCGAGGCACGTAAATCATCAATTAACTCATCCTCAGTTATGGCGTTTTGTGCCAGCATTTGACGCATTAATTCTGGGCTAAATGTGCCATCTGGTAGGTTAAATGCACCAAGTTGTCGAAGTTCTTTCGCAACAACGGACGGAACAACACGCAAGC
>JABABO010000278.1 GCA_014238195.1 Kordiimonadaceae bacterium
ATACCGCCAAGCGCCTTCAATACCTGATTCGGACCATAATAAATCGCGTTCAGGTGGGCTATCAGACAGTACAAACCACCGCGCGGTATCAGCGCCAAATTGTTCAATAATATCATTTGGGTCGACAACATTTTTCTTAGACTTCGACATTTTTTCAATGCGACCTTCGCGCACCTTTAAGCCTGTGTCTGAACGCACAAAGCTGTCACCATCCGAAACCACAAGGTCTGGCAAAACCCAATTATCGTCGCTGTCTTTATAGGTCATATGATTGACCATACCCTGTGTGAACAGCCCTTCAAACGGTTCCAAGACATCCAATTTACCAATATGCTTCAAGGCATGGGTAAAAAACCGAGCATACAGAAGGTGCAAAATCGCATGCTCCACACCGCCGATATATTGATTAACGGGTAGCCATTGTTTTA
This sequence comes from Kordiimonadaceae bacterium, assembly GCA_014238195.1. Lineage (GTDB taxonomy): Bacteria > Pseudomonadota > Alphaproteobacteria > Sphingomonadales > Kordiimonadaceae > JABABO01. The sequence goes on from JABABO010000278.1 coordinate 429, forward strand.
CAATATCTGCATCAAAAGGGGCCGTATGATCTGGTGAAATAAAGCGCAGAAAATACCAGCTGCTATCAACAAAGGTATCCATCGTATCAGTTTCACGCACAGCATCAACGCCGCAGGCTGGACACGGTGTATGTTTCCAAGTGGGATGATGGTCAAGGGGATTACCTGGCTTATCAAAGGAAACATCTTCGGGCAGCTTTATGGGTAAGTCTGCTGATTTTACTGGAACTTCGCCGCATTTGCGGCAGTTGACAATCGGAATTGGTGTTCCCCAATAACGCTGACGGCTGATACCCCAATCGCGCAGACGGTAATGAACAGTCCGTTCACCCCAGCCATCCGCTTCGGCCTTATCAATGATCGCTGCGCGGGCTTTACCTGCTGTCATCCCGTTCATAAAGCCGCTGTTGGCGATTAAGCCTGGCCCTGTGTAGGCTTCATCTGATACCACAAATAAACCAGTGTCTTCACCCTCGGGCACGACAACAGTTTTCACTGGCAGGTTATATTTGCGGGCAAAATCAAGGTCGCGTTGATCATGCGCGGGGCAAGCGAAAATTGCCCCTGTTCCATAATCCATCAAAACAAAATTAGCGACAAACACAGGTAGTTCCCAATATTGATCAAGGGGGTGTTTAACCCTCAAGCCCGTATCGAAGCCCTTTTTTTCAGCTTTTTCAATCGCTTCTTCTGTTGTTCCTGATTTGCGGCAGTCTTCAATAAAAGCCATCAAAGCTGGATTGCTTTCAGCAAGCTCAAGCGCTAAAGGATGATCTGGGGCGACAGCGCAAAAGCTAGCACCGTATAAAGTATCTGGACGTGTGGTGTAAACGCTAAGGGGGGCGTCTGTGCCTGATATTTTAAAATCAAATTTCAGGCCTTCGCTGCGACCTATCCAATTTTCCTGCATAGTGCGAACTTTTTCAGGCCAACGGTCCAAGCTTTTTAAACCATCAATCAGCTCGTCAGCAAAATCGGTGATTTTTAAAAACCACTGGTTTAGCTTACGCCGTTCAACCAGTGCACCGCTACGCCATCCACGACCTTCAATGACTTGTTCGTTCGCAAGCACTGTTTTGTCAGTTGGGTCCCAATTGACCCAGCTTTCGCGTTTATAAATCAGCCCTGCTTCCAAAAAATCCAAAAATATTTGTTGCTCATGCCCGTAGTAACCCGGGTCACAGGTGGCAATTTCACGGTCCCAGTCAATCGCGAAACCAATCTGTTTTAATTGATTGCGCATAAAGGCAATATTATCACCAGTCCAACCCGCTGGGTGGACGTTATGTTCCATTGCTGCATTTTCAGCAGGCATGCCAAACGCATCCCAGCCCATAGGGTGCAGAACTTCATGCCCTTGAGCGCGGCGAAAACGTGCCACAACATCGCCAAGTGTATAGTTGCGTACATGCCCCATATGAATACGGCCGCTTGGATAAGGGAACATTTCTAGCACAAAATATTTTGGCTTATCTGACGTGCTGTTGGTTTTAAATGTTCCAGCTTTGGCCCATTTTTTTTGCCATTTTTCTTCGGTTGTTTTGGCATTATAGCGTATCATAACGTACCCCTTTGGCGTTCATGCAATGCATAAAATGGGTCCCCTATTTTTATTCTTTGCAGCACCTTATTCTATTCAGGTGCAAGTTTTGAAATCTTTCCATCGCAAAAAAATGCGACAGACGCCACAGACAATCGCATTGATCGATTAAAAATCTTGCTTAATTAACCTGTGCGACTTTTAACATTCGCGCCTTTGTCAGAATTGCTTCTTCAATGGTTAGGGCTGTTGAAGCTTGTACAGGCGCTGCTACCCAGATATTATTTTCCCGAATTTGTCGTAAAACTGTCACTTTAACACCGTCTGATCGCAGGGCTTGTGCCGTAAACTGCACAGTTAATTTTACGCGCTCGTTCAAATCGCTTGGTTCACTGTGCCAACCCGTTAGAATTACGGCTGCCGCAGGGTCTGCTTGATCAATTGGCATAAAGTTCAGTGTATCAAGCGTTGCTTGCCACAAATATCCGTTAACGCCTAGCGCCGTTGTTTTTGGGGCAAGATTGACACGGCCCTGACTGTCATTGCTACCAAATCCACTACAGGCTGCCAAAACAAGTGAAACCCAAACTATCATTATAGACCGCAAAATTTTGGTCATATCATATCCCATATATGTAAAGCGCTACTGCGCATAATTTAACCACCAAACCTTATAACGCCCATGTGTGGCCCTGACTAGACGGAAATAAAAAGACCAGACAGAAATAAAAATGAAATGTGGCTTTTTGCGGAATTTATAAAATTCTTATGCTATGATTCATCAATTAGTCATAAAAACGTGGCATGTTAGTCACAGATATGGTTTAGAATCGATTTATATTATAATTATGCTCTGCCAGAGCTTGCTCACTTAAGACAAAAGGTTATATACTAATAATTGTAAACTAAGGATAAACGGGTGATTGGTCGTATTAACCATAACAGATCGGTAATAATATCTGTATATGGGTTTGTAATATGTGATCAAAAATCGCTTAAATGCTTATGAAAACTGTACTGAGGAAAAATATGTTTATAGCAGCGCTTGCTGCAACATTTGCAACAGACACCGTTGTTGCAGAAGAAAAAACACGTTTTGAATCAAATGGCTTTCTTCAAAGCTTGGATATGTTTATCAGTGAGCAAACGGCCCTTTCCCGTCGTGATTTAAAAGCCGCTGGCAAAAACCCCAACGATGATTTGAAGCTTTCTTTGCGCAAAAAAGCATTGGATGCTAGCGAAATAGAATCGGGTTTCTTCTATTTACGCAGTGCACGGCAAGCACAAAGCACGGGTTCAACCCTATCCACCCCCGATTTTTCATCTCTTTTATCGCGTGATGGTACCACACGCGGACCAAAAGGGGATATTTTAGGCACAGGAACACGTCTTGGTGTTCGCTTCGGCGGTGAACCTGACAGCGAAAATATCGCAGATCGTGGTTTTGAGGTTGCTATTGAGACCGCATACCGCCTGACACAGGACAATATCAGCACATTCTTACCCCCAGTATCCCACTTAAATTCTGATTTGGCCTCACGTCAGATTAATCTTGGCTTGTCGCTTGGCTATAGTCGATTTATTTTTGATGCGAGCCTTATGCAGGAAACCAGTGCATTTGCAGAAAACTCCCACAGCTATGACGTGGGTTTTTCCTACCGTTCAAACAGTTGGGCCGCCCGTTTGTCGATGAGCGAGTATAAAAAAGGTAAAGACCTGCTTGGTATTGAAAACGAATCACGTAATATTATTAGCGTAGAGCTGGGTGCCAGTTATAAATTATCTAA
>JABABO010000088.1 GCA_014238195.1 Kordiimonadaceae bacterium
AGCAGAAGACCCTGCACTTAAGCTTATCGCGCGGGCCGCAGAAGGGTCTGTACGTGATAGTTTAAGCTTGCTGGACCAAGCCATTGCCCACGGCGCTGGCAAGGTTGATGAAAATCAAGTACGGGATATGTTGGGCCTAGCCGACCGGGCCCAAGTGCTCGATTTATTTGAAGCCCTGATGAAGGGGGATATAGCGGGTGCACTCGCCACACTTAGGGCGCAGTATGATCGCGGCGCTGACCCTGCTGTTATTTTGAATGATTTACTAGAAGTAGCCCATTGGTTAACCCGCTTAAAAGTGACCCCCGACACAGGCACTGATGCACTGGTAAGCGAAGCAGAACGCACTCAAGGCGGTGAAATGGCCAAAGCACTCGCCATGCCAGTATTAACACGGGCTTGGCAAATGTTGCTAAAAGGATTAGGAGAAGTGCGCGTTGCACCCAGCCCAATTTCCGCTGCCGAGATGGTGTTGATCAGGCTAGCCTATAGTGCCAATTTACCAAACCCTGCCGATCTGGTAAAACAGATTAAAGACGGCAATGCTAAAGCCAGCGCTGATTCTAGCGCCAGTCTTTCCAGAACGCCAGTGAGCGGACATGCCACAACTAGCCTATCAACCAATCAGGGGCAAGCTGCACGCCAAGAAAATGCAACACGCGGTGTGCAAACGTCACAAGTTCTAGCCTTCAATCAAAATGAAGGGGCTGCAACACCCAAACACCCGCTGCCGATCACTTTTGAGAAAATGATTGACCTGTTCACAGCAGAAAAACGTGGGCAAATCGCGACTGCGCTAAAAGACCGCGTTCGGGTGGTGGATTATACCCCTGGTAAAATGACTTTGAATATAGATAGTGGACTTCCAAACACTTTCCTAATGGACGTGAAAGTGTGCCTAAAGGAATGGACTGGGCAAGATTGGTTGATCAGTTTAGCCCGTTCGGGTGGCGGCGAAACAGTTCAAGAAAAAGAAAAAGTCGCAATCAAACAGCGCCGTAGTGAGGCGATGGACGTACCAATCGTCAAGGCCTTATATGACTTATACCCCGACGTAAAATTGATTGTTGTTCGTGATGACCATCCTACAGGAACTGGGATAGGGGATGGGGCACTGCCAACTGACCCATCGGACGGCGTTTCAGATATGGATGATAGCGACGACATCAAAGATTTTGATTTTTAGTGAGAGCGAGAAAAAAATATGAAAAACCTGTCAGATATGATGAAAAAAGCGCAGGAAATGCAGGAGAAAATGGGGGAGATGCAAAACTCCCTTGATAAGGCGACTGTTGAAGGCACGGCAGGTGCTGGTATGGTGACAATTACACTAACAGGTAAGGGTGACATGAAAAACATCAAAATTGATGACAGCTTGTTCAGCAGCGAAGACCGCGAAGTCTTAGAAGACCTGATTGTTGCAGCACACACCAGTGCTAAAGCCAAAGCTGCCGATATGGCGCAAAGCCAGATGAGCGACTTAACAGGGGGAATACAATTACCCCCTGGCTTTAAAATGCCATTCTAAAGGGACGCTTAATGCCACGCTCTCATGGGTCTGATATTGATACGCTTATACAGCTTTTGGCAAAACTGCCAGGGCTTGGGCCGCGTTCGGCGCGGCGCTCGGCCTTGCAGCTCCTGAAAAAACGAGAAAGCGTAATGGTCCCGCTTGCTGATGCGCTAAAACGTGTCGGTAACAGCATGATTATTTGTCCCATATGCTGTAACATTGATACCACAGACCCATGCCATGTATGTGTTGACCACCGCCGCGATCAAACGATGATCTGTGTCGTTGAAGATGTGTCAGACCTATGGGCACTAGACCGTAGTGAAACATTCAAAGGATTGTATCATGTGATAGGAGGAACCTTATCAGCGCTGGATGGTATTGGCCCCGATGACCTGAACATTGCTGGCTTGCTTGAACGCGTCACAAGTGGCAGTATTAAGGAAGTGATTTTAGCCCTAAATGCAACAGTGGACGGTCAAACAACCAGTCATTATGTCGCAGATCGCTTAAGCGCCTATGATGTGAAAGTTACTGCACTTGCCCACGGTGTCCCTGTGGGCGGCGAGCTTGATTACCTCGATGATGGGACATTAGCAGCTGCCCTGCGGGCGCGGTCAAGCGTATAAAAGTCTAGGCTAAAGAAAAGATAAAGAATAGGTGTTAAGCATGGCATGTACGATCAAAAATCTTTTACAAACTATTTTATACCCCCTCTTTTTTTGCCTGACAATTTCAGCATCAGTCAACTCAGAAGATGTGCGAGACAAGCCAGAACCGCTAAAAACTTTTAAAGCAAAAGA